>JAEWFU010000529.1 GCA_023388675.1 Pseudomonadota bacterium
AAGGCGCTGGCCGAAGAAGCGTGGATCCTGTGCTTCGACGAGTTCACCGTGACCGATATCGCCGATGCGATGGTCTTGTCACGGCTGTTCTCGAGCCTGTTTTCGCAAGGCGTCGTGCTGGTCGCGACCTCGAACGTCGCACCACGCGATCTCTATCGCGACGGGCTCAATCGGGCGCTCTTCGAACCCTTCATCGGCATCCTGGAGCGCCATGCCCAGGTGATCCCACTCGACGGGCCGACCGACTACAGGCGCGAAAAGCTCGACCGGATGCGGGTCTATATGACGCCCTGCAACGTGGAAGCCGCCCACCTCATGGACGAGGCTTGGCATGCGGCAACGGCCGGCCACGCGACGCAGGAGGCGCGGCTTACCGTCAAGGGTCGCGAACTGGTTGTACCCCGCGCCAACGGCACGGCGGCACGCTTCACCTTCGCCGAACTCTGCGAAAAGCCGCTGGGCGCACGCGACTATCTGGCGATCGCGTCGCGGTTCGACACGCTGTTCATCGACTGCATCCCGGTCATGAGGCAGGAAAAGCGCAACGAGGCCAAACGCTTCATCCTGCTGATCGATACGCTTTACGATAATCGCATGCGGCTTGTCGCAAGCGCCGAGGCCGCGCCGGAACAGCTCTATGCCGGCACCATCGGCACGGAAGCCTTCGAGTTTGCGCGCACGGCGTCGCGCCTTACGGAAATGCAAAGTCGCGACTGGCTGGAAACGGTGCGGCAACGCGAGGAACCGCGCTAGCTGACTTGGCCTTTCTTCCATTCGGCCGTGGCGTCCTGCCGCCGGCTCAGCTTGATAGACGCCCTGATCATCTCGCCCCTTCCGAAACCTCGCTTTCCGGCGCAGAGGGTCCATTACAACGGCGTCGCTCGAATGAAACTCTTACGTTTACGTAAGACAATAATGATCTAAACGATTGAAAATGTTCGCGTGGTAAGAATCGGTTGAGTTTTCTGGGCGATGCGTCTATGCCCGAGCCCGAATTCGGACGGCCTCCCGTGTCCGGATGACAATACTCGGCAACGCAGTTTTAGGCCGGCGCGGCAGCAGACCGGCGCACAAAAGGGAAACCAATCACCATGGCTCGCAACAAGATTGCCCTCATCGGCTCCGGCATGATCGGCGGCACGCTCGCCCATCTGGTCGGCCTCAAGGAACTCGGCGACGTCGTCATGTTCGACATCGCGGAAGGCATCCCGCAGGGCAAGGGCCTGGACATCGCCGAATCCTCGCCGGTCGACGGTTTCGACGCCCGTTACGTCGGCGCCAACGAATATGCGGCCATCGAAGGCGCGGATGTCTGCATCGTGACGGCCGGCGTGCCGCGCAAGCCCGGCATGAGCCGTGACGATCTCCTCGGCATCAACCTCAAGGTGATGGAGCAGGTCGGCGCCGGCATCAAGAAGTACGCGCCGAACGCGTTCGTCATCTGCATCACCAACCCGCTCGACGCGATGGTCTGGGCGCTGCAGAAGTTCTCCGGCCTGCCCAAGAGCCACGTCGTCGGCATGGCCGGCGTGCTCGACTCGTCCCGCTTCCGCTACTTCCTCGCCGAAGAGTTCAACGTTTCCGTCGAGGACGTGAGCGCGATGACGCTCGGCGGCCACGGCGACGACATGGTGCCGATGGTTCGCTATTCGACCGTTGCCGGCATCCCCCTGCCCGACCTCGTCAAGATGGGCTGGACCAGCAAGGAGAAGCTGGACGCCATCGTCGAGCGCACCCGCAAGGGCGGCGGCGAGATCGTCAGCCTGCTCAAGTCCGGCTCCGCCTACTATGCGCCAGCCGCATCGGCGATTGCCATGGCCGAGTGCTATCTCAAGGACAAGAAGCGCGTGCTGCCCTGCGCGGCGCACCTGTCCGGCCAGTACGGCCTGAAGGACATGTATGTCGGCGTGCCGGTGGTGATCGGCGCTGGCGGCATCGAGCGCATCATCGAGATCGACTTCAACAAGTCCGAGCAGAAGATGTTCGACAAGTCGGTCGCAGCAGTGCAGGGTCTCTGCGAGGCCTGCATCGGCATCGCGCCGGCCTTGGGCAAGTAAGGGGGGACGGCGGATGAACATCCACGAATACCAGGCTAAGCAGCTTCTCAAGGGTTTCGGCGCACCTGTCGCCGGCGGTGTCGCGATCCTCAAGGCAGGCGAGGCCGAAGCGGCCGCCAAGTCGCTTCCCGGACCGCTTTACGTGGTCAAGAGCCAGATCCATGCCGGCGGACGCGGCAAGGGTAAGTTCAAGGAACTCGGTGCCGACGCCAAGGGCGGCGTCCGCCTGGCGAAGTCCGTCGAGGACGTGGTCGCCAACGTCAACGAGATGCTGGGCAACACGCTGGTGACCAAGCAGACCGGCGAGGCCGGCAAGCAGGTCAACCGCCTCTATATCGAGGACGGCGCCGATATCGCCCGCGAGCTCTATTTGTCGATCCTCGTCGACCGCACCGTCGGCCGCGTCGCCTTCGTGGTTTCGACCGAGGGCGGAATGGACATCGAGGCCGTCGCCGAAGAGACGCCGGAGAAGATCGTCACCGTCGCGATCGACCCCGAAACAGGCGTGACCGATGCGGACGTTGCAAAGCTCAACGAAGCGCTGAAGCTCGAAGGCGATGCGGCGAACGACGGCAAGACGCTGTTCCCGATCCTCTACAAGGCCTTCACCGAGAAGGACATGAGCCTGCTCGAGGTGAACCCGCTGATCGTCATGGAGAATGGTCGCCTGCGCGTGCTCGACGCCAAGGTGTCATTCGACAACAATGCGCTGTTCCGTCACCCGGACGTGGTCGAGCTGCGCGACGTCACCGAGGAGGACGACAAGGAGATCGAGGCGTCGAAATACGACCTCGCCTACGTCGCTCTCGACGGCAATATCGGCTGCATGGTCAACGGCGCCGGCCTCGCCATGGCGACGATGGACATCATCAAGCTCTACGGCGCCGAGCCTGCCAACTTCCTCGACGTCGGCGGCGGCGCATCCAAGGAGAAGGTCACCGCCGCGTTCAAGATCATCACTGCCGATCCGAACGTGAAGGGCATTCTCGTCAACATCTTCGGCGGCATCATGAAGTGCGACGTGATCGCCGAGGGTGTCATCGCAGCCGTCAAGGAAGTCGGCCTCAAGGTTCCGCTCGTGGTTCGCCTCGAAGGCACCAATGTCGAACTGGGCAAGAAGATCATCAACGAGAGCGGGCTGAATGTGATTTCCGCCGACGATCTCGACGATGCCGCCCAGAAGATCGTCAATGCCGTGAAGGGGGCCTGAGCCTAGATGTCCATTCTTATCGACAAGAACACCAAGGTCCTGGTTCAAGGCCTGACCGGCAACACCGGTTCGTTCCACACCGAGCAGGCGCTGGCCTATCACGGCACGCAGATGGTTGGCGGAATACATCCCAAGAAGGGCGGCACCAAATGGGACGGTTCCGTGCCGCTGCCGATCTTTGCCTCGGTCGCCGAAGGCAAGGAGAAGACCGGCGCGACCGCCTCGGTGGTCTATGTTCCGCCGGCGGGCGCGGCCGCAGCGATCATCGAGGCGATCGAGGCCGAAATGCCGCTGATCGTCTGCATCACCGAGGGCATCCCGGTCATGGACATGATCAAGGTCAAGGCGAAGCTCGACAAGTCGAAGTCGCGCCTGATCGGTCCGAACTGCCCCGGCATCGTGACGCCCGACGAATGCAAGATCGGCATCATGCCTGGCAACATCTTCCGCAAGGGTTCGGTGGGCGTTGTTTCCCGCTCCGGAACGCTTACCTATGAGGCTGTGTTTCAGACGACGAACGAAGGCCTTGGCCAGACGACGGCGGTCGGCATCGGCGGCGATCCGGTGAAAGGAACCGAATTCATTGATGTGCTGGAGATGTTCCTGGCCGACGATGCGACGCAGTCGATCATCATGATCGGCGAGATCGGCGGCTCGGCCGAGGAAGACGCCGCGCAGTTCCTGAAAGACGAAGCGAAGAAGGGCCGCCGCAAGCCGATGGCGGGCTTCATCGCGGGCCGCACCGCACCGCCCGGACGCACCATGGGCCATGCCGGCGCCGTGATTTCCGGCGGCAAGGGCGGCGCTGAAGACAAGATCGCGGCGATGGAAGACGCGGGTATCCGCGTTTCGCCTTCGCCGGCCAGGCTCGGCAAGACGCTGGTCGAGGCGATCAAGGGTTAAGGGAGAAAGGGAATAGGGCAGTAAGGCAGCAGGCGCACCAAACGTATTTGCCTTACTGCCCTACTCACCTACTCCTCTCACACAGGAGACGGAGCACGGGGCTCCGAAGGATCAAGATGGCGCGGCAGGATCAGGCCAACGACCAGTTTTCACTCACCTCGTTTCTGTATGGCGGCAATGCCGACTATATCGAGACGCTTCACGCGGCCTGGCAGGACGATCCGTCTTCGGTCGATCCGGAGTGGCGCGACTTCTTTGCCGCGCTGAAGGACGATGCCGGGGATGTGCGCAAGAGCGCGCAGGGTGCGTCCTGGGCGAAATCCAACTGGCCGATTTCGGCCAATGGCGAACTCGTCTCGGCGCTGGACGGTGATTGGGGCGCGACCGAAAAGCACTTCGACAAGAAGGTTCGCGAAAAGGCCGGCGAGAAGGGTGCGGCACTTTCCGATGCCGACATCCTGACGGCCACGCGCGATTCGGTCCGCGCCATCATGATGATCCGCGCCTACCGCATGCGCGGCCATCTTCATGCCGATCTCGATCCGCTCGGTCTTGCCGAGGTCAAGGAAGACTATAACGAGCTGTCGCCGGAGGCCTACGGTTTCACCGAGGCCGACTACGACCGGCCGATCTTCATCGACCATGTGCTCGGGCTGGAATACGCGACGATCCGGCAGATGCTGGACATCCTCAAGCGCACCTACTGCTCGACGCTGGGCGTCGAGTTCATGCACATTTCCAATCCGGCCGAAAAGGCCTGGATCCAGGAGCGCATCGAAGGTCCCGACAAGGGCATCGATTTTACGCCCGAGGGCAAGAAGGCGATCCTGTCGAAGCTGATCGAGGCCGAAGGTTTCGAGCAGTTCATCGACGTCAAGTACAAGGGTACCAAGCGTTTCGGCCTCGATGGCGGCGAGTCGCTCATCCCCGCGCTCGAGCAGATCATCAAGCGCGGCGGCGCCATGGGGCTCAAGGAAGCCGTGCTCGGCATGGCCCATCGCGGCCGCCTCAACGTGCTGACCAACGTCATGGCCAAACCGCATCGCGCGGTTTTCCACGAATTCAAGGGCGGCTCTTACACGCCGGACGACGTTGAGGGCTCGGGCGACGTGAAGTATCACCTCGGCGCTTCGTCCGACCGCGAGTTCGACGGCAACAAGGTGCACCTGTCGCTGACGGCCAACCCCTCGCATCTGGAGATCGTCAATCCGGTCGTCATGGGCAAGGCGCGCGCCAAGCAGGATCAGGTGTTCGGCCGCACCCGCGAGGAGGCCGTTCCGATCGAGGAGCGCGTTAAGGTGCTGCCGCTGCTGCTGCACGGTGACGCTGCTTTCGCCGGCCAGGGCGTCGTTGCCGAATGCCTGGGGCTGTCGGGCCTGCGCGGCCACCGCGTCGGCGGCACGATCCATTTCATCATCAACAACCAGATCGGTTTCACGACCAACCCGCGCTTCTCGCGCTCGTCGCCCTATCCGTCCGACGTCGCCAAAATGATCGAGGCGCCGATCTT
>JAEWFU010000538.1 GCA_023388675.1 Pseudomonadota bacterium
AAGGACTTCGAACGGTCAACTCAAAGCCAGGCCGCATGGCTTCTCATCGCTCACCTGCGCATTCTCATCAAAAGACTCGCAAAAACAAACAAAGCAGAGTTTTGAGTCAGGCTCTCAGGATGAGGAAACTTGGCACTGCCCCTCACCCTTACCCTCTCCCCGTGAAAAACGGGGAGAGGGGGCGCCGACGTTGATGCCTCCCTCTCCCTGCTTGCGGGGAGAGGGTAAGGGTGAGGGGCAGCGTCGGCCTAGACCAACAAGGATGAGGGGGCGGCGCACACCCCCATCCTGGGGAGCGCCCCTAAGCTTGTCGAAAGGGAGCCTCGAAGGACGCAGGGCAGGACTGGCGATCAGTCCGATTTCTTTTCCGGCAGGCCCTTGCGCTTGGTTTCCGCGAATTCCTCGAGCTGGTCTTCGCTCATCGATTCATACATTTCGCGCGAGGCGCCCTGCAGTTCGGATTTCTTGATCTCGCCACGCTTGGCGGCGAGCGCCGCGCCGGCTGCCTTCTGCTGTGCCTTGGATGTCGCAGGCATGGTTCTCACTCCTGTTCCGCGCCCACTGCCGAAACAAGAAAACGTGAAGAACAACAGGCGGTTCCGTAACATTCCGTGACCGGCGGCCATTGGACAAGGCGTGACCGCATCGGTAAATTGCGGCCGGTGCGGTCCGTTGAAAGCGGATTCTTAAGGTTATGACATCGATAATCGTGCCGATGGCAGCCACGAGCCAGCGCGATTGTTGTGATGTGTAAGGTGTTCGCTTGATCGGGCGCAGGTCGTCTCCAGGGTTGGGTTTCCGAGTCGTTGCGGGTTTCATGTGCGTGGCGATGGCCGCGCCGTTGCCTGCGCATGCCTTTGAGATTTTCGGGCTCAAGCTCTTCGGCCGCGATGAACCGGCCGAGGAAGACATGGTCATCGGCGAGCCGCAGAACTACGACGTCGAGTTCGCCGTCAGCGCGGATGAGGACGGGCTGGAGAAGAAGCTGCGCGGCGCCTCGACGCTGTGGGCCGACCGCGAGGAACCGGCTTCGGGCTCAGCAGGCCTACTCGCAAAAGCCCGCGGCGACTATCGCCGGCTGCTTGCGACGCTTTATTCCGAGGGACGCTACGGCGGCACCATCTCTATCAGCATCGACGGGCGCGAGGCCGCAGACCTTGCGCCCGACGCCACGCTGGCGGAGCCGGCGACGGTGCTCGTCACGGTCGACCCAGGTCCCCTCTTCACCTTCCGCGAAGCCGAGATCGTCAACCAGGCGCCACCGGCGCAAAATCGTCGCGACGAGGTCGATGATCCGCGCGAGGAGGGTTTTGCCACCGGCGAAGTGGCCCGGTCGGGCGCCGTCCTGCGCGCCGAGCGGCTGGCGGTGGAAGCCTGGCGCCAGCAGGGCCACGCCAAGGCCGAGATCGCCGACCGGCGCGTGGAGGCCGCGCACGACGCGGACGTCATCGACGCCCGCGTCACCGTCGACCCGGGCCGCAAGGCCTATTACGGGCCGGTGACCGTGGAGGGCGCCGAGCGGATCGACCCGGAATGGCTCGCCTGGATGACCGGGCTGCGGCAGGGCGAGGAGTACGACCCCGACGACATCAAGCGCGCAGGTACCCGCATCGCCCGCCTCGACGTCTTCCGCGCCGCACGCTTCCAGGAAGCGGAGATGCTGGACGCCAACGGCATGCTGCCGATCACCTATATCGTGCAGGAGCGGCTGCCGCGCCGCTTCGGCGGCGGCGGCACGTACTCGACCATCGACGGGCTGGGGCTGGAGACCTTCTGGCTGCACCGCAACCTGTTCGGCCGCGCAGAGCGGCTGCGCGTCGAAGCCAAGGTCGCCGGTATCGGCGAGACCTTCAAGCCCGACGAATTCACCTATCGTGTGGGCGCGACCTTCGTGAAGCCCGGCGTTTATACACCTGATACAGATTTCACGACCTCGCTTTTCGGCGACCGCGAGGTGCTTGACGCCTACACACGTACCGCCGTTACCGCGACGGGCGGGTTCACGCATCTTTTCAGCGAGGAACTGTCGGCCAAGCTCTTCCTGATCGGAGGACGCGCGCGTTTCGACGACGACGAATTCGGCCGGCGCGATTTCACCACCGTCGGCGTTTCCGGAAGCCTGACCTATGACAGCCGCGACAATGCCGCGGACGCGACCGAGGGCCTGTTCCTCGAAGCGACGGCCTATCCGTTCTACGAGTTCGAATATGGCAACCCGGCCTTCAAGGCGACCGCCGAGGCCCGCGCCTATTATGGCTTCGACGCCGACAACCGCTTCGTACTGGCCGGCCGGCTCAAGCTCGGCATGCTGACCGGACCATCGATCGCACAACTGCCGCCGGACATGCTGTTCTTCGCCGGCGGCGGCGGATCGGTGCGCGGCTACGGCTATCGCAATATCGGCGTGCCGACGCCAGCCGGCAACGTCATCGGCGGACGCTCGCTGGCCGAAGCGTCGGTCGAGGCACGCGTGCGGGTGACCAACTCGATCGGCGTCGTCGGCTTCGTCGATGCCGGCTATGTGGGCGAGGACACGATCCCGAGCTTCGACGAAGACGTGCGGGTGGGCGCGGGCGTGGGCCTGCGCTACATCACCGGGCTCGGGCCGATCCGGCTCGATGTGGCCGTTCCGCTCGACCGCCGGGAGGGCGATCCCAGCGTCGGCGTCTATGTCGGCATAGGACAAGCATTCTGATGCGCATTCTCGCCGCCCTCCTGATATTCCTCCTGACGGTCCCTGCCCTCGCGCAGCAGGAGACGCCGGAAGAAGAACGTGGGCTACTGATGTCCTTCATCGAGGACCGGCTGTCCGCGCCGAATCGTCAGATCCGGATACAGGGAATACAGGGCGTACTGTCGTCCAATGCGCAGATCGGCCAGATCACGGTCGCCGACAACGAAGGTGTGTGGCTGCGCATCGTCAACGCCTCCATCGTCTGGAGCCGGACGACGCTGCTGTTGAGGCAGCGCCTGCAGATCGACACGCTGAGCGCCGAACGCATCGAGGTGGTTCGCAAGCCGATACCCGACGAAAGCCTGCCGGCACCGGAATCGAGCTCGTTCCAGATTCCTGAACTGCCGATCGCGATCAATCTGGACGCGCTGGAAGTGCCTTCGATCAGCTTCGGACAGGACGTGTTCGGCCTTGAATCCGAGCTTTCGGTCGCGGGC
>JAEWFU010000547.1 GCA_023388675.1 Pseudomonadota bacterium
TTCTCGTGCAGATCCCGGAGACCGGCACCGGCCGCCGCGCCGCCCTTTCCGGCATCCGCTCCGCGGGCAAGACCGGCACGACCCAGGCCTACCGCGATGCATGGTATGTGGGCTTCACCGGCAATTACACGGCCGCCGTATGGCTCGGAAACGACGACTATACCCCGACCCGCAACATGACCGGGGGTTCCGTTCCTGCGATGGTCTGGCAGAGGCTCATGGAGTACGCACACCAGAACATCGAACTCAAGCCGATCCCCGGCATCGAAAACCCGTTCATCGACAAGCCGGCCGACGCGGCTGTGGCGAGCGCGGACGGCGAGAACGGCGAGGCGTCGCAGGATGAGCGCCCATCCGTCCTGTCGGCGCGCACCACTCGCCTGCTGAACGATATGTCGGGCGAGTTCCGCAACGCTCCGCGTCTCGAGGTTCCGCCAGGCCCGGAAACACTTTCCTCGCTGTAAGTGCGCCGCCCCGCCTTGACTTTCGCGAGCAGGACGGCAACCGCTGTGTGCGCGGCGGCAGTTGCCATGCCCCGCCTGAACCATGACCGACCTCGATAGCAATCGATGCTCAAGACGATCTTCCTGACCGCACTGACACTTGCGATCGCCATCGGCGGCGGCGCTGCAAGCGTCTGGCTTGTGGTCGAGCGTGATTTCGAGTTCGGAACCGTTACGATCGGCAACTGGACGGCCTACCCCAGGCGCGGGACGCCTGCTGCCGATCCCTACTCGAAGGCTCGCTTCTCGCGAGAAGCCGACCTTGCGTTAGGCTACGCAGAGGGCCTCGCCTTCACCGCCACGCGCGATGCTTCGGGTACGCTCCTGCGTCTGGAATGCGACTACCGGGTCGAGGGCAGCCTGCCGCCGGCGCGGTTCTGGACGCTTTCCGCGCGTGATGCCGATGGCCACTTCATCACGCTCGACGGCGCCAAACCTCCAGCCCTTCATTCATATGCTCTGATGCGGCAGCCGGATAACACCGTGGCCACTACCGTTTCCCGCAATCCCGTACCCGGCAACTGGCTTGCCGTGGACGGCAGCGGCGCATTCGCCCTCGTACTGACCCTCTACGACACGGCAGTCGCGTCCAGCGCACGGATCGCCGACGTAGAGCTGCCACAGGTGCTGCGCGAGGGTTGCGATGGCTGAACAGCGCATCCGGCGCCCGTTCTGGACCGGGCTGCTGCACGCACTTGCACTGGGGCTGGTGGGCGCGGGCATCGTGCACATCGCAATTCTGCTGATGCTGCCTTCTTACTCCGAGCGTGACGCCTGGTCGCTTCTCTCCCGACAGGCCAACTACTACGCAGCGATGCGTCTCGATCCTCCTGATGCCGCACCGCTGATCGCGACGCTGGACCCACTCTTCGATGCGGCCGCCTGCCGTTTCGATCTGCGCGACGGCACCCTGCACGTAACCGGCCGGGGAGACGTCCCCTACTGGTCGATCTCGGTCTACGACAGGGCTGGACAGAACATCTTCAGCCTGAACGACCGGTCGTCGACGGATGGCGTGCTCGATTTCGTCGTCGCAACGCCCGAGCAGATGATCGATCTGCGCAATGCGCTGCCGGCGGAGTACGATCGCGCCGTCTTCGTCGAAGCCGATGTCGACGAGGGTATCGTGGTTGTACGCGCCTTCGCTCCGGATGAAAGCTGGGAGCCGACCGTCACGCGCTATCTCTCCAGCCTCGCGTGCGTTTCTGGCTGAGCGCGCAAACTTTCTGCTAGAATATTTTGCAGCCAAACGGAATCGTCTGGCGTCGCACAAATGTGGCTAAGAAACCAAGCTAGAGTAGCGGAACAGCGTTCGGCAGAACGCCCGCTGCTCTAGCGCGCCTTGCGCCTGCCTTTGCGGGATCCGCCTTCGACGGTCGCCGGCCGGTCGCGATCGTTTCGCTCTGTGCCGCCGCGCGTCTTCTCGTAACGCACGCCCGGAAAGATGATGATCGTGCCGCGCCCCTGCCGGTCTGAAACGGATTTCGTCGCCCTCGGACGGACCACAAAGGGAAGTATGGTAGCCATGACTGTGCTCTTTTCTCGGTTAGACCGGAGCAGAACGCTACGCCTCCGTCCCAACTAAGCGCATCAGAGGGTTAACACGACGCTAACGAATACGTTCTAATTTGACTCAATGCGGGAGTTCGCGGTCGGCTGGACAGGCGTGGCGCCCGCTTGTGTTGATTTGCGTATCGGACGTTCTCACGTGTATCGCCTCGCATCCTATCCGTACAATTCGCATCGCGCCGCCGGCCGACCGGAACGGCTCCTGCGTGCGTCGGTTACGGCATTCTGCGCAACGCCGCGCCCGACGCGCCGTGAGATCGCCCAGTTGGACGATCTGGCGACGCCCCTGCTCGGGCGCGTTCCGGACGAAACGCTGCGTTTCGTGGCGGCAGCCCTGTCCGAAACGCCTCACGCGCCGGCCGCTCTGGTCCGCCGCCTTGCCGACCTGCCCACGGACATCTCCGCGCCGCTGCTTGTCAGTTCCCCGGTGCTGACGAATATCGACCTCGTCGCTCTCATCGGACGCCATGGGCTGCCGCACGCACGGGCGATTGCCGCACGTGCCGGACTCGACGAACGCATCAGGCGTCTCGTGCGGGTGGTCGGTGCCATGGAACAGCCGCTGGCACCCGCCGCCAAGGAAACCGGTGCCGCCGAAGAGGCACGCGAGCGTCTGCGTCACATGATGCGGCCTGCGGGGACTCCGGTGCCGGAGAGCGCCTTGCCTCCGGCGACGACGGTGAAGCTGCGTTGGGACGGCGAGCCGACACCGTATCGCAAGCTGAGATCCACGGCCCTCGCCGGCGTGCCGGCGCTCTTCCACACGGCGCTTGCCGACGCGCTCGGCATCGAGGTGGAGCGTGCGCGCACTATCACCGACAGCAGCGACGTCTCGGCCTTCATCGTGGCGTTGCGTGCGCTGGCGCTTTCCGACGAGGAAGCGTTTCTGCTGATGCAGTGCATCCGGCCCGATCGCGGCCACGACATCCGCGCCATCAACGCATTCCTGGATGCCTACGCCGCCGTGAATTCTGAAACCGCGGCGCGATTTGTCGAAGCGTGGCGGGAATCTTCAGACGGTGCGGTCCATGCGGAGCCGGCCAACCAGTCGCCGCCCGAAAAACTCAAGGCGTCGTAACCGCCACGAGCTCGGCGAACAGAGCGTCGTCGACTTCGAGCTCCACGACCCAGATATCCGGATCGAACCGCATTTCGCGTTCTATCTTCTCGCGGATCGGCTGCTCGTCATCTGAGTTTAGAAGTTCAACGAAAAGGCGCTGGTCGGGCTTGGCATCGTCATAGCTGGTTTGCGGCGCCGGTCCGTAAAGCCGCGTCTGCCCCATCCGATCGCGCTGCGTGATCATCACAGCCCCCGCCTCGGCGGCACCGCGCCGTGCGACGGCAGCGAACCCGCCGGCGGAAAAGGCCCGCCTGAGAATGGACGAGACCCAGAAATCCGTGGTTACGCGCATATATGGAGTTCAGTCCGTAAGACCGATTTCGCGCATCTTGACGTAAAGCGCCTCGTCGGGCTCGCCGGTCTCGGGAAGACCAAACAACGACTGGAACTCGAGTATCGCAGATCTGGTCCTCGACCCCACGACGCCGTCGACCTCGATGCCCTCATTGCCGAACGCCTTCAGGCCGGCCTGGATGCGCTTGACGGTTGCATCGCCGACACCAGCCGACGAAGTTTCGATCAGATCGGTGCCGGGCGATCCCTCGGGCAAAGGCGGCGCGCCGCTCACCGAACGTGGTGCCGCGCCAAGCTGCGTCAGAAGCTGATCGTCGATCTCCGCCGAGACGCTCAGCCCGACCATCTTGCGATAGCCCTCGATCGCGCTACGGGTTTGCGGCCCTGTCAGTCCGTCTATCTTGCCGTCGTAAAGCTTGAGCTCCGCAAGTATGCGCTGCACGTCCTCCACGACGGGATCGCCCTGAGGCGACATTGCCGGCATCGGAACCTCGGCCGGGTTCGGCACGGGTGTCGCGATCAGCGTTTCAATAGCCGGATTTTGCGCTGTCTGCGGCTGGGGCGAAGGCAGCCCGTTCGATGACGGCTCCTCCTCACGCTCAAGTCGGATGACCGTCTCGCCGTCGGCGATTTCCCGGGCTCCGCTGGCGAATTCGCTCTCGGGCGTTGCGACCAGGGGCCGTGTCGCAAAGAATGCGCTGCCATGGGCATGAGGCTGATACCAGACCGCATTCGCCGCGACGTAGGAAAACGCCACCGCGAACGCTGTCAATCCGCCCACCGCCATTCTGTGGCGCATCAGGAAAGCTGCGACGCCGCTTCCCTCGTCAAAAATTTCCTCAGCCGCCGTGCGGCGCCTAGGCGGTCTTGCGGAGCGCGATGCCATATCTCTCCCCTTTCTCGCCTCGTGTTGCCTCATCTTCCGTCCCATCACCGCCCTGCTCACCAGATGCAGCCGCCGGCAGACCGATGGTCACGGTCGTACCAAGCCCCGGCGCGCTCTCGATTGTCATGGTGCCCTTATGCAGTTCGACCAATCCCTTGACCAGTGACAGCCCGAGACCGGTTCCCTGGAACTGGCGCGTGTAGTCGTTGTGCACCTGCACGAACGGCCGCCCGACCTGGGTCAGTTCCTCCGATGACAGACCAATTCCCGTGTCGTTGACGAAGATGCGGATCATGTCGCCCTGCGATGCCGCGCTGACGCCGACACTACCGCCCTCCGGCGTGAACTTGATCGCGTTGGACAGGAGGTTGAGCAGGATCTGCTGCATCGCCCGCTGGTCTCCCGCGACCGCGCCCAACCCCTGCGGCAGCCTGACAGACAGGGCAATGTTCTTCGCTTTTGCCTGTGGCTCCAGCATCGCCCGGCACATCTCCACTGCCGGCTGCAGATCGAACGGCTCGACATAGATCTGATATGAGCCCGACTCGATCTTCGAAACGTCGAGGATCGCATTGACGACCGATAGCAAATGGTTGCCCGCCTCGCCGATCAACTGCACGTGCTCGGCCTGCTTGGGTGCCAACTCGCCGGAAATTTCCGGATGCAGCAGCATGTCGGAGAAGCCGATGATCGCGTTGAGCGGGGTGCGCAGTTCATGGCTTACAGCGGCCAGAAACCTGCTCTTTGCCACCTCGGTCGCACCCGCCTGCTCCACGGCGTGGGCGAGTTCGTCGCGAAGCGCGGCGATCTCTCCTCCGTCGCGGACGATGGCAACGACCGTATCGTCACCCTTGTGCGCGCGCAGTATCTCCAGAACGAACGGGCGATAGCCGCCGCTGCTCCCGTCAGCCGTCATCGGCATGCGAATACGCAACTCGCAGCGCCCGGGCCTGCCGCTGTCATGCACGTCTGCCACCGTGCATAGAAACGCGACCCGGTCACCGACATGAATACGCTCGAACAGCCCCGTGCCGAGCAGCAGTTCGGGTTCGACGCCGAGCGTGGCCACGGCATGGCTCGACGCCGTTTCCACTTCGCCGATACGAGTGATCCTTGCAATCAAGGCGCCGAAGCACGCCTCCGGCAAGTCGCCGGCCGCATGCGCCGCATCGTTCCGGTCCCCCGGCTCGTACGTCAGCAATCGGGCGGCAAGCGTAGCGGCATAGAGCGCAGGCGTCGCCCACAGCCACGCCGACATCGCACCGCCGTCGACCGCAATTGCCTGCCCGAACACAACCGCGGAGCCGAAAGCAAGCGCGCCGCCGGCAATGGCGGCCTTGCGCGAGCGGCTGATCCAATAGATTTCCGCCGGCAAGGCGGCCAGGAGAATAGCCAGCGGCGCACTGAAACCGCCACCCAGTGCGACCAGCAGACCGGAAACGCCTGCCGCGCCCGCGAGCACTGCGATGTCTATTGGCCCGGAAGCACCACGAGCACTGGTTGCAAGTGCCGCCAGCCAGCTCAGCCCGAAGGTGGCGCATAGCAGCGCCAGACTGGCCGAAGGGCCGTAACCCGGCATCATGACCTGCACGATGGCGGCGGCCAGGATGAAGGGCCCAGCCAGAAGCGCGGCCAGCAGACGATGCTGCTTCTGGCGCTCCTTTCCGTGCACGGCAGGATGGACAAGGCGCTCGCTTCCCGCGATCAGCCCTGCGACCCAGTTGCCCGGTCTGGTTGTCTCTGCACTCAACTCAACGCACTCGCACAACGTCCGCTTTTGCGGATCAATCTCATTGGCCCCGACACTCGCAGCAGCGGTTTAAGGAATGAATAAACGGGACGTCGCGATCACCCCCGAGACGGCGCTTTCCAAAGGATTATTGGCTGCCGAAAGGGCCGAATTCGCACCATGGTAAACAGAGGGTAAGGGCAAAATCGCTTCGTTTCGGCACAGAAAAACAGCTCCCCAACCAATTGGACAAGAAAATTATCCCTTAAATTTCAATTGGTTAAACCGCCCCCACATTGATCGCGCATCCGATCAAGCTTGTCTCAAGCTCGATACGAATGCCGAAAGCTAAAATTTGAACCGAATTTGATGCGAATCTGACCGAGCGCCGCAAGCGGTCCTTTGTGCCCGTCGTGCATTGTACGATTGCATTCGCGGAATTGGGGATGAGTCCGCGCTGATATCGAGGGTGAAGTCATGGGGTTCCTGATCAAGTCTGCTTTCTGGCTGTCGCTGGTCCTGTTCCTGATTCCGTTCGGCGGCGCGGAGAACAACGAAGGCCAGCCGACGGTGGGAGCCATCGAAGCCTTCTTTGCCGCGCGTGACGCCATCGGCGACATGGCCGGGCTGTGCGAACGCCAGCCTGATGTCTGCGAGGTAGGCCGGTCGGCGATGCAGACGATCGGCGTGCGGGCCCGCGAGGGCGCGCGTATCGCTTACGGCCTGCTGGACGAACATTTCGGCGAAACTTCGGACATCGCGGCGAATTCAGACCTTGTCCCGCCGGTCGAGCCGATCCACACCGGATCGGTGCCGATGCCCTCCGAACCCGTAGCCCGCCCGCAGGAGTGACAGGCGAGCCTGCACGCACTATATGCGGGCCATGGCTGCCACGATCGACACCATCCGCGACGACTTCGCCTTCCTCGACGATTGGGAGGATCGTTATCGTTACGTGATCGAACTGGGCGGGGACTTGCCGCCCTATCCCGAAGACGCGCGCGATGACGCACATAAGGTACGCGGCTGCGCCAGTCAGGTCTGGCTGCATACGGCCCGCGGCGAAGGCGACGATCCGACGCTGACATTTCTCGGTGATTCCGACGCCCATATCGTGCGCGGGCTGGTCGCGATCCTTCTGGCGCTCTATTCCGGCAGGCAGGCATCGCAGATTCTGGCGACGGACGCGGAAGCCACGCTGCGAACGCTCGGACTCGATGAGCACCTCACGCCGCAGCGGGCCAACGGACTTCGATCGATGGTGCAGCGCATCCGCCGAGAGGCGGAAGACGCCCTGTCCGCCCCCGCCGTCTCCTGATCGCTTCAGCTCAGCGTATGGTCGGACGGTAATCATCCGAGCCCCAATGCAGCACCGGTTCCCTGGGCTGGATGGGGCGTTTCGGCTCATAGTGTCGTGCCAGCGCCGAAAGCGCCGATTTCAACACAACCTTTGCCGACCGCGCCGGCCAGCTTCGTTCGGCCTCGACCTGCTCGAGCCCCTTGAGAAAGCAGCAGACGTCGATCAAAACGCCCGCCAGCTCCGGCCCCACGGCCCGGATCGCATGCTCCACGCGCTTGCGTGCCGCGAGAACGGTATCGGTCAGGTCGGCAATGCCGCTTGCACCGCCGCTATCGGACCTTCCCGCACCGAAACCGTTCCAGTTGACGCCGAGGCGCGGCACGAGCTGCCCCCGCGTATAGTCCGACCGCAAGCGCTCGCCTGCGCGGAATTCGCTCGCCTCCAGGAAACGCGCGCCGTCGCGCGCCTTTCTTCTCCACAAAAGCGCGAGCGGCGATTCGGCATGGTTGATCGCTACCGTCTGGTTCGCGCCGTCCACCATCACCGTTGTGCTGCCAACCTCGCTCCGCACTGGTTGTAGTTGCGCGCGCCGCGCATCGTTCATCTCCTGCAGCGAACGCGAACCAACCTCGGTCAGGCGTATCTCTTCACCCGAAATCGATATGAACCCCGCATTCGCAAGCCGTCCGAGCGCATCGGCCTCGACAGCGATCGTCCCACGCTCACCGCTTTCGAGCAACGTTGCATTGCCCGCACCCGCCTTGCGCAAAGAGGCGGCTCCCCTCGCAAGAAACCGCATCGCCCGCACAGCCCCCTTACCTTCCATCATGTAGACCTCTCTATTCTCCCGGACGCCCGAGGGCGGCCGTCATCACACGCTCCGTCATGGCAACGATGCCGTCGAATTCCTGGTCGTCCCGCATGTCCTCAATCTGGTGGCAGGCGTGCAGCACGGTCGTCCGGTCGCGGCCGAACCCTTGCCCGACTTCGCGCATGCTCAGTCCGAGCGCGACATGCGCTACATACATGGCGATCTGCCTGACCCGGCTGACGCTCAGGCTGGACCGGCCCGGATGGCGAAGTTCGCGTCCACTGACATTGAAAAGCGCGGCGGCAATGTCGATCACTGCGTCGCAGATCGCAGGCACACGTTCGGATGGCGAAAGCTTCCGAAGGCGGTCAGCGGGCGATTGAGCGGCTGTACCGGTTTCGCTTTCTGTCTCGTCCGTTTGTTTCAGCGCCGTAGACGACAAGATCTCACCCCGCAGAATAGGAATGATTTCTTATATCAAGGCGCAGTCAGAGTGTGAACAAATAGGGAACAGATTTAACCCGGAAAATTATTATCTAGCTGATATCGTTGACAATTTTTCGCGCCCGAATTGCCAGCGCCTGTGATTCTGTCCACCGGCTTCACCCATCACCGATCATCTGAGCATCAGACAACAAGGAACTCACCGGTGGACGCACTTTACAGGGACATCCATGCCTTCCGGCGCAACAAACAAGACGAGCAGCGCATCGCCGGCCAGACCGCGGCGCTGTTTCTGACATGCGGTGTGGATCTGGCCGATGCGCTATCGGCGCCAGTCACTGAAAGGAAAAGGATTGCGCTCAAGCTGGAGCGGCTCATCGAGCGCGAGCGGCTGCGAGGCATGCGCCGGCACTGGAGCTACGATCTCAATCGGCATATCGCTTTGAAGCAAACGTTAAGCCAGCTCCGGCGCGGCACCAACGCGTCCCTCGACCGATAGCCTGAAAACATGAAAGCGGCGCCACCGACGCCGCTTTCGCTTACAATGTGGTGTGAGCCAGGCTTCTATTTGCGCTTGCGGCCCAGACCCATCTTCTTCGCGAGTTGCGAACGCGCCGCCGCATAATTCGGCGCGACCATCGGATAGTTCGCATCCAGACCCCACTTCTCCCGGTACTGGTCGGGTGTCAGGCCGTAGTGGGTCATCAGATGCCGCTTCAGCGACTTGAACTTCTTTCCGTCCTCGAGGCAGATAATATAGTCGTCGTGAACCGACTTCTTGGGATTCACGGCAGGCTTCTGCTTGTCGACCGGCGCCACTTCCGGCGCACCGCCGACGCGGCCGAGAGCGGCATGAACGTCCGCGATGAGATTCGGAAGATCGCCGGCCGGCACCGGATTGTTGCTGACATAAGCTGCCACCACATCGGCAGTCAGCTCGATCAGCATCTCGTCATTTTTGGCGGGAGTTTCGGTAATGTCCATCATTTGGCCCCAGTATGGTAAGAAATTGCACCTTCCGAGGCATGTTCGCTCCCGGAATATAACGCATGGACGCATTT
>JAEWFU010000009.1 GCA_023388675.1 Pseudomonadota bacterium
CGTCGATGGTGATGACATCGCCCTTCTTCAGCGTCTGCCCCATCGCCGTCAGCGTGCCGGTCTTGTAGTCGACGCGCAGCGTGCCCGCGCCCGAGACGCAGGGCTTGCCCATGCCGCGGGCAACCACTGCCGCGTGGCTGGTCATACCGCCGCGTGTCGTGAGAATCCCTTCGGCGGCGTGCATGCCGTGGATGTCCTCCGGGCTCGTCTCGACACGCACCAGGATCGCCTTGCGGTTCTGCGCCCGCATCTCTTCGGCCTCGTCGGAGGAAAAGACGATCTCGCCGGTGGCCGCGCCCGGCGAGGCCGGCAGGCCGATGCCGATCACGTCGCGCTTGGCTGTCGGATCTATGGTCGGGTGGAGAAGCTGGTCCAGCGATGCCGGGTCGATCCGCGCCACAGCTTCCTGCTTGGTGATCAACCCCTCGGCCGCCATGTCGACGGCGATCTTCAGCGCGGCCTTTGCCGTGCGCTTGCCGGATCGGGTCTGCAACATCCACAGCTTGCCGCGCTCGATGGTGAATTCGAGATCCTGCATGTCGCGATAGTGGCGTTCCAGCCGCTGCGAGATGTCGACGAAGGCGCGATAAGCCTCAGGCATCACCTTCTCCATCGACGGCTTGTCGGCGCCGGCCTCGATGCGCGCTTCCTCCGTCAGGTTCTGCGGCGTGCGTATGCCGGCCACCACGTCCTCGCCCTGCGCGTTGACGAGGAATTCGCCGTAAAGCCTTGCCTCGCCCGTCGACGGGTTACGGGTGAACGCGACGCCCGTTGCCGAGGTGTCGCCCATATTGCCGAACACCATCGCCTGCACGTTGACCGCCGTGCCCCAGCTTTCGGGAATGTCGTGCAGCCGGCGATAGGTGATCGCGCGGTGGTTCATCCAACTCGAGAAGACCGCGCCGATCGCGCCCCAGAGCTGCTCCTGCGGGTCCTGCGGGAAGGGGGAGCCCAGTTCTTCCTCCACCTTCGCCTTGTAGAGCGCGATCACCTCCTGCCATTCGCCGGCCGAGAGATCCGTGTCGAGCTCGTGGCCGCGCCGCGCCTTCTCGTCTTCCAGGATTTCCTCGAAATGCTCGTGGTCTACCCCGAGCACAACGTCGGAATACATCTGGATGAAACGGCGATAGCTGTCATAGGCGAAGCGCTCGTCGCCGGAATCGCGCGCAAGTGCGGCGACGGTCTCGTCGTTGAGGCCGAGGTTCAGCACCGTGTCCATCATGCCGGGCATCGATGCCCGCGCGCCGGAACGCACGGAGACCAGCAGCAGCTTCTCCGGATCTCCGAAGCGCCTGCCGACGATCGCACCGACGTTTTCAAGCGCTTCCGCCACTTGCGCCTTCAGATCCTCGGGATAGGTCCGGCCGTTGGCGTAATAAGAGGTGCACAGCTCGGTCGTGATCGTAAAGCCGGGCGGTACAGGCAGCCCCAGGCTGCACATCTCGGCGAGATTCGCGCCCTTGCCGCCCAACAGATTCCGGTCTCCGGCGCTGCCTTCCGCCTTGCCGTCGCCGAAGCTGTAGACCCACTTCGTCATCCTGCTTCCCCGTCTCCGTGCATGTTCGCCGGCAGCGTTTTTCCGCCTGCGCGCTGAGCGATAAGACCCCGAACCCGCAAAGGCAAGCAGCCATGGGGAGCGGTTCCCAAATCAATCGATTAGGGGACGCGAAAATTTTCGACTTGTGGGTGCAGGCCGAAGGGATTAGAACAAAAAGAGAACCAAAGAGGACATGAAGATGCGCAAGGACGGCAAGCTCGATTACCTGGAAATGCAGGCCGCAGGCGGCGCCCTCGACAGCGTCAAGGCTTTCTACAGTGCGGCTTTCGGATGGACATTTACCGATTACGGTCCGTCCTATTCGGCCTTCGAGGAAGGGCTGGACGGTGGTTTCGACGCGCAGGCAATGGCACAAACGAAGCCGCTTCCGGTGCTCTATTCGGATGATCTGGAACGGTCGGTGGAGGCCGTCGAGGAAGCGGGTGGCAGGATCGTCCGGCCGATCTTCACCTTCCCGGGCGGCCGGCGTTTCCACTTCACCGATCCGGCCGGCAACGAGTTGGCCGTATGGACCGAGAAAGGCGCGTGACGATGCAGATCGGAAGCTGCCATTGCGGCAAGGTGAAGTTCGAGGTTGAGGGAGAGTTCGCCGAGGCGATGGAATGCAACTGCTCGCATTGCAGTCGCAAGGGTTATCTCCTGTGGTTCGTGCCGCGTGAGCAACTGCACCTGCAGACGCCGCAGGACGAACTGTCGACCTTTCGCTTCAACCGCCACGTGATCGACCATCAGTTCTGCCCGAATTGCGGTTGCGCGCCATTCGGGTTGGGCATCGCCCCCGACGGCAAGGCGACGGCGGCGGTCAACATCCGTTGCCTTGAGGGCGTGGATCTGACGTCCGTGAAACGGGTGCCGGTCGACGGCCGCAGCTACTGATTGGCGAGCAGCTTGCGCAGGCGGCCGGTGGCCAGCCCAACCTCCGGCTCCTTCTGAAGCGCCATCAGGTGACGCAATCTGAAGGCGGCAGCGGCTTCGCCGCCCGCCTCGCCGATCAGCCCCGCCGCCTCGTCGCGGAAGCCGGGCAGGGCGGCGGTCTCGTCGGCCTCCTTGTCGGCAACAGTGTGATCGATGCGGGCGATCAGCTCCGAGAGCGTGCCCATCCACGCAAAGCGCGGGTCGCCGATCAGGGCGAAAAGCATCGTATACGGATTCTGCAGGGCAGGGTCGTCGCCGATCTCTGCGCGGATGAGCGCGCGATGCAGGTCCTTCAGCGCGCTCGATAGCGCGACCACCTTGGCCGAATCGGAAGTCTGGTCGGGCATCTCTCGCTCTCTTTCGTACGCGCGCGGCAACAATCGCTGCGACTTTCAGGATATTTTTTGTCTGGCTTCGTCCGCTGCTCTATGTGAGGTCGCCGAGCCTGGAACGCAACAACAGCGGATCGGTCTCGATCAGCCTGAGCGAGCGGACCATCTTTTCGGTTCCGGTCTTGTATTTGAGGAAGTGTTCGGACTGCAAATGGGCCCGATAGGCGTCCTCGTCGGCATAGATCTCGACCAGACGTCGTTGCGTCGGCTGTCCACGCACACGCAGCGCATAAAGCATCAGCACGCCCGGTTCTTTGGCCATTGAGGCCTCGATCTCCTCCTCGATCAGCGCATCGTATTCGTCCAGGCAATCCGGGTCGATCTCGATTTCCGCTAGTCTCACTAGTGGTTGATCGCTCACGAGCACCTCCGGTTCAGCGATGCCGCGTGCGCGCCGGTCAGCTCGCCTCGCGCATCTGCTCGGCGGTCTGCAGATCGACCGATACGAGTTGGCTCACGCCCTGCTCGGCCATGGTGACGCCGAACAGGCGGTTCATCCGCGCCATGGTGATCGGGTTGTGGGTGATGATGACGAAGCGCGTCTCGGTGGTCGCCGCCATCTCGTCCATCAGGTTGCAGAAGCGTTCGACATTGTGGTCGTCGAGCGGCGCGTCCACCTCGTCGAGCACGCAGATCGGCGCGGGGTTGGTCAGGAACACGGCGAAGATGAGCGCCATCGCGGTCAGCGCCTGCTCGCCGCCCGACAGCAGCGTCATCGTCTGCGGCTTCTTGCCGGGCGGGCGGGCGAGAATCTCCAGCCCCGCTTCCAGCGGGTCGTCCGATTCGATGAGCTGCAGTTCGGCGGTGCCGCCGCCGAAGAGATGCGTGAACAGCCGCTGGAACTGGGTGTTGACCACCTCGAAGGCCGCCAGCAGGCGCTCGCGGCCTTCCCTGTTCAGGCTCTGGATGGCCTGCCGCAGCCTGCGGATCGCTTCGATCACGTCCTCGCGCTCGGCGACGATCGTCTCCAGTCGCTCGGCCATCTCACGCTGTTCTTCCTCGGCGCGCAGGTTCACCGCGCCCAGCCGCTCGCGCTCGATCTTGAGGCGTTCAAGGTTACGCTCCACCACCGCCATGTCGGGCATCGGGTCGTCGGGCTCAAGCCCGGTATGCCGGATCACCAGATGTGGCGGCACGTTCAGCGCTTCGAGGATGCGCGCCTCGACCTCCTTGCGACGATCGTCGGCGGCCGTCAGTCGCTCCTCGGCGCGCACCCGGTTCTCGCGGCCCTCCGCCAGCGCCTGGATCGCGGCGGTCGCCGCCTTGTCCAGCTCGGCCTGCCGGTTCTCGGCCTCCTGCAGCCGGTCGGCCGCAGCTTTGCGCAGCGTTTCAGCCTCGCTGAGCTGCGACATCAGCGCCCGGCGGCGCGCATCGAGCTCATCGGGGGCCTCCGCCAGCGCTGCATGCTCGTTGGCGGTCTCGGCATGCCGCTCGCGCAGCGATGCGATGTGCGTGTCGGCATTGGCCGCCCGTTGTGTCCACGAGGTTCGCTCGGTGCCGATCGCGGCCAGTCGTCGCGTGCGGGTCTCGGCTTCACGGCGCAGCCCCTCATGTGCCGCGCGCGCGTCGGCGAGCTTCGCCCGATCCTGCGCCACGTCACGCGCCAGCCCGTCCAGTCGCGCCTGAAGCTCCGAAAGGTCGGGGGCGGCTTCGAGCGCCTTCTGCGCCTGCTGAAAACCATCCTCGGCCTCGGCAACGCTTTCGGCGACCCGGCCCCGCGACTCGTCCAGCACCGCACGGCGGCTCGCCAGCTCGCCGGCGGCCTTTTCGGCGCGCGCCAGCGCGTCGCGTGCCTCGCCGAGCGCGCGCTGTGCGTCGCGCCAGCCGTCACGGGCGGCCTTCTCTGCATCCACGGCCTGATTCACCTGCGCCTCGCTGGCGGCAAGCGCAGCCTCGGCCGTGCGCAATGTCCGTGTGGCTTCCGTCGCTTCGGCTTCCAGTTCGGCGAGGCGGTTCTTCTGCGCCAGCCGCAGTGCGGCGGCGGTGGGCGCGTCGGCGCTCGCCGTCAACCCATCCCAGCGCCACAGCGCGCCGCCGACGCTGACGAGGCGCTGGCCTACCTTCAGCTCCTTTTGAAGCCGCGCGCCGTCCGCATCGTCGACAATGCCGATCTGCGCCAGACGGCGGGAAAGCTGGTGCGGCGCGGTCACCACATCCGCCAGCGGCCTTGCGCCGGCGGGCAGGGCAGGGTCATCCGCCTGCTTTTCGGCCTCGCCCCAGTGTGCGGGGGCCGCGCGGTCCAGCGGCACGTCGAGGTCTTCGCCGAGAGCTGCGCCCAGCGCCGTCTCGAAACCGCGGTGGACCTTGATCTGTTCGAGCACGGCGGGGAAGAGGTCGCCGCTTGCCGCGTTGAGCATCTTGGCAAGCGTGCGTGCCTCGGTTTCCACCCGCTGCAATTCGCTACGAGCGTCGGCCAGTGGTGGCCGGGCGGCTGCTTCGGCGGCGCGCGCCTCCGCGACAATCTTCTCCGCCTCAACCGCGCCAGCCTCGGCCGCATTCGCCTTGGCCTCGGCCTCGTCCACCAGCACACGCTTCTCGGCCGGGTCGGCAAGGGCCGCGATGCGCTGTGCGATCTCGACCGCCTCGCGGTCGATCTCGGCGAGCTGCCGCTGAAGGCGGTCGCGCCGCTCGCCCGTCTCGCGCAGGGTGCGCTCGATCTGTCCGCGCGCGGCCGAGGCCTCGGCGCGTTCCGAGGTCACCTTGGCAAGTGCTGCCTCGCTCGCCGCCAGATGCGCCTGCGCTTCCTCGAAGGCGGCACGCGTCTGCGCCTCGCGCTCGGCGGCACCCGCATTCTCGGTATTCAGTGCGCGTTCTTCGACGTCGAGCCGTTCCAGCACGTCGGCATTGTCGCGCACGAGCTGTTCTTCGCGGGCGATATCGGCGTCGAGCTGGGCAAGCCGCTTCTCGAGTTCCGCATTGCGCGCGCGCATGCGGTTGGCCTCTTCCTCGATCTGCGCCTTGGCGATCGTCAGCCTTTGCAGCGCGGCTGCCGCCGCGGCCTCCGCCTCGCGCAGTTCGGGCAACTTGTGCGCGCTCACCGCCTGGTCCTTGGCCGCCTGCATCTGCGCCGCCGCGCGGTCGCCTACCAGCGTGGTCGCCTGCGCCAGGGCAGACTTCGCTTCGGCTTCCTGGGCCTTGGCCTGCGTCCAGCGCAGGTGCAGCAGTATGGCTTCCGCCTTGCGAATCTCGGCCGAGATGTTCTTGAACCGCGAGGCCTGTCGGGCCTGTCGCTTCAGGCTTTCGATCTGGCTTTCGAGCTCGCCGACGACATCGTCCAGCCGTTCGAGGTTCTGTTCGGCGGCCCGCAGCCGCAGCTCCGCCTCGTGGCGGCGTGTATGCAGGCCGGAAATGCCCGCGGCCTCTTCCAGCAGCGCGCGGCGCGCCTGTGGCTTGGCCTGGATCAGCTCGCCGATGCGGCCCTGTCCCACCATTGAAGGTGAGCGCGCGCCGGTCGACTGGTCGGCAAAGAGAAGCTGCACGTCCTTGGCGCGCGCTTCCTTGCCGTTGATGCGATAGATCGAGCCCGCCTCGCGCTCGATACGGCGGGACACCTGTAATTCGTCAGCGTCGTTGAAGGCGGGCGGCGCGGTGCGATCGCTGTTGTCGAGAAACAGCGTCACCTCGGCCGTGTTGCGGGCAGGGCGCGTGCCGGACCCCGAGAAGATCACGTCGTCCATGCCGGACGCACGCATATTCTTGTACGAGCTCTCGCCCATCACCCAGCGCAGCGCCTCGACAAGGTTGGACTTGCCGCAGCCGTTCGGCCCGACGATGCCCGTCAGGCCGCGCTCGATGACGAATTCGCCGGGTTCGACGAAGGACTTGAAGCCGAGAAGGCGAAGGCGCGAGAACTTCATGCGTACGCCTCCGCAGGCGCACGGAGGCGATGCCGCGCGGAAACCGTGCGGTTACAGCATGCTGTCGATGATGGCCGACATCTCGGCAACCGTCAGTGCCCCCGAATACTTGTTTCCGTTGATGAAGAAGGTCGGCGTCGCATCCACACCGAACTCGCTTGCGCCGCGGGCCCGCACAGCTCTCACATCGTCCAGAAGTTTCTGGTCAGTCAAGCAGGCCTCGAACGACTCCTGTGAAAAACCGGCGAGTCTGGAGATTTGCAGCAGTGCGGCGCGCGCATTTTCCACTCCGGCCCAGGCTTGCTGTTGCTTGAACAGCACGTCTACCATCGCGAAATACTTGTCGTCCGCGCAGCGCGCCAGCATGAAACCTGCCTCGGCCCGCGGGTCGAAGGGGAATTCGCGCATGATTATCCGCGCCTTGCCAGTGTCGATGTAGTTTTCCTTGATCGCCGGCAGCGTATTGTTGTGGAAGTTGGCGCAGTGGCCGCAGGTCATCGATGCGTATTCGACGATCGTCACCGGCGCGTCGGCTTCGCCCAGCACCTTTTCGGGCAGCGAGCCTTCTTCGAGCAGCTTGGCCATGTCGACGGTGCCGCCCGCCTGAGGAGCGTCGGCTGCCGCCGGCGCGGTCTGCGCCTGTGCGCTGCCGGAATCGCTGCATGACGACAGGAATGCCGCGGCTGCGGGCACCGCCACCAGCGATGCGAGAACGGTTCGGCGTGGAATAGCGCGGGTCATGCGAATCACCTGTGTGTGGTTGAATGGTGCAGCTTCGGAGCATCCAAAGGCGAGTGTCGAAGCCAAATAAGGCAAATCTGTCCCCAATCCAATCGCCTTGAAGCGACGGATTGTTCACGATAGCGCGAAATCCGGCGTGACTTCAGCGCTTTTCGCCGAACACCGAGCGGCCGAGCCGGGCAAGCGCCTGGCGGAGCCCGACATCCTCTATACCCTTCACCAGCGTATCGAGCCGTGCGGTCTCCGCCCCGCTGAGCGGCCGTATCCTCGGCCGGGGCTTTGGTGCCGGGGCGACCGGTTTCTGCACGATGCGTATGCGGCCGATCGCGGCGAAGCCGAGGAAGGCGTTGACCCTGTCGATGATCTCGCCCGTCTCGTGCTGCAGCCGCAGCGCGGCCGCACCCTCGCAGGCGATCACCAGCGTTGCCGGCTCGAACGGGTCGTCATCGCTCAGCCGGCGCGGCCATGCGATCTTTTCCGGCCGCGTGCTCTGCGCCAGCCGCTCGCCGGCGATTTCCTCCCAGGATTGCACCAGTCCGATCGTGATGCCGGCGCGCTTGCGCAGCACGGGATCGATCACATTGGCGGCCAGATCGCTCACCGGCACGGCATTGCCGTCTCTGCGTTTCCCTGTCATGAGCGGTCGGCGCTTTTCCCTCGCGCGGAGGCGCGATTACGGTTCACTGGGTTGATGACGACCGACACTAGCAGCATTCGCGGCGAAAATCAGGAGGCGAGGGCGGTGGCTCTTCTCGCCTGGTACGACGCCCACCATCGCGAACTGCCCTGGCGCACGCCGCCGCGCGAGATTGCCGCCGGCCGCCGGCCGGACCCGTACGGCGTCTGGCTGTCGGAGATCATGCTGCAACAGACCACGGTCGAGGCGGTGAAGTCGTATTATTCCCGCTTCCTCGCTCGCTGGCCTACCGTCGCAGACCTTGCCGCTGCCGAAACCGACGACGTCATGAAGGCCTGGGCCGGCCTCGGCTATTATTCGCGCGCCCGCAACCTCAAGGCCTGCGCCGATCGGGTCGCGGCCGACCATGCCGGCCATTTCCCCGACACCGAGGACGGGCTGCGCACGCTGCCGGGCATCGGCGCCTACACGGCCGCCGCAATCGCCGCGATCGCCTTCGGCAGGCCAGCGGCGGTCGTCGACGGCAATGTCGAGCGTGTGGTGTCGCGACTTTTCGCCATCGCCACGCCGCTGCCGGCGGCGAAGGATGAAATCAGGCGGCATGTCGAGGCCATGCTGCCCGCCGCCCGGCCGGGCGATTTCGCGCAGGCCATGATGGACCTCGGCGCGACCATCTGCTCGCCCCGCCGGCCGAAATGCATGCTCTGCCCGCTGAACGAAGGCTGCGACGCGCTGGGCGAAGGAGACCCCGAGCGCTACCCGGTGAAGCTGCCCAAGCCCGAGCGGCCGCAGCGGCGCGGTGCGGCCTTCGTCGCGATTCGCAGCGATGGCGCGGTGCTTCTGCGCAAGCGGCCGGGCAAGGGCCTGCTCGCCGGCATGGCCGAGCCGCCCACAACCGGCTGGACCGCCCGCGCTGACGGCGAGACTGGACTTGCAGCCGCGCCCTTCTCTGCCGACTGGCGTACGGTAGGTTCCATCCGCCACGTTTTCACCCATTTCGAGTTGACGCTGGACGTCTTCCGCGCCGAGGGCGCCGAGCATGTGCCACCGCCCGGCTGGTGGTGGTCCCCGCCGCAAGACCTTTTCGACGAGGCGTTGCCCACCGTCATGAAGAAGGCAATCGCCGTGGCTATGGAAGGTGCCGCAATCTAATCGAGATCAACAGGACCAGGCATGACCCAGATCGACCACATCGTCTTCGATATCGGCAAGGTGCTGATCCACTACGACCCCGACCTGCCGTTCAGCCGGCTGATCCCGAACGAAGCCGAGCGCCGCTGGTTCTT
>JAEWFU010000054.1 GCA_023388675.1 Pseudomonadota bacterium
GAGAACTTGTAGCCGCGGCGGTACTCGAACTTGTCCACCGCCTTCATCAGGCCGATATTGCCTTCCTGGATCAGGTCTAGGAACTGCAGGCCGCGGTTCGTATACTTCTTGGCGATGGAGATCACGAGGCGCAGATTGGCCTCCACCATCTCCTTCTTGGCGATGGCAGCCTCGCGCTCGCCCTTCTGCACTTGGTTCACGATCTTGCGGAACTCGAGGATCGAGATCGCCGTCTCGGTGGCCAGGTTCTGGATCTCCGAGCGGATTTCCTTGATGGTCTCTTTTTCGTTCTGGTAGAATTCCTTCCAGCCGCGGCTGGAAAGATTGGCGATCGCCTTCATCCAGTTCGGATCGAGCTCGGTGCCCTGATATTCCCTCAGGAACTCCTCGCGGCGCACGCCGTAGCTTTCGGCCAGACGCAGCAGCTTGCCCTCGTTCTGCACCAGACGCTTGTTGATGTCGTAGAGCTGCTCGACCAGCGCCTCGATGCGGGCCTGGTTCAGCGACAGCGATTTCACCGCCGTAATCAGCTCTTCCTTGAGCTTCTTGTAGGAACGCTCCTGGCTGGAAGACAGCGCGCCGGCGGCGGCAAGACGCGCCTCGACCTGCTGGTCCTGAAGCTTGCGCAGCCGCTTGTAGGTGGATGCGATGACGTCGAGCGTCTCCATCACCTGCGGGCGCAGCTCGGCCTCCATCGCGGCGAGCGACAGGTTCGCCTCGTCTTCCTCGTCGTCCTCTTCCTCGGCGCGGCTCTCGCCGCCGACATTGGTGATGTCGTCGTCTTCGCGGCCACGGCGTCCGCCGCGGGCATCCTCTGCCTTGGGCTTTTCCTCTTCCTCGACGCGCTCGACGGTCGGCGCCTGCTTGGCCTCGGGGCCGGCATAGGTCGCCTCGAGATCGATGATCTCGCGCAGCAGGATCTTGCCTTCGTTGAGCTCGTCGCGCCAGATGATGATGGCCTGGAAGGTCAGCGGGCTCTCGCACAGGCCCGCAATCATCGTCTCGCGGCCGGCCTCGATGCGCTTGGCGATGGCGATCTCGCCTTCGCGCGACAGAAGCTCCACCGAGCCCATCTCGCGCAGATACATGCGCACGGGATCGTCGGTGCGGTCGGTCGGTTCCTTCTTGGCGGGCGTCGCGGCAACGGCGGTACCGGTCTGCTCGGCCAGCTCGTTGGCGTCTTCCTCGGCGTCGGAGTTGTTGTTGTCCGCTTCCTCGCCCGCCTCGTCGTCCTCGACCACGTTGATGCCCATGTCGGACAGCATCGCCATCGTGTCTTCGATCTGTTCGGACGTAACCTCTTCGGAAGGCAGGACGGAGTTAAGCTCGTCCATGGTGACATAGCCGCGCTTCTTGGCGACCTTGATCATCTTCTTGACAGCGTCGTCGGAAAGGTCGAGCAGGGGACCGTCGGTCGTGCCCTCGCGTTCGGTTTCGACCTCTTCCTTCTCTTTTGTCGCCATATTGTTTTTTCTCCAAGCGGCAGAAGCTTCGTCGAGGCGTCAAAGCCCCTGCGTGCGCGGCAAGATCGGTTTCACTTGCGCCTAGACCGCGATAGCTGCGTTTGCCTTAATTCCCGATTAACCCTGCTAACAGGCATATAAGGCGCATATCCCGGCCGTCCAACGGCAGCCGCATCCTTTTTACCCAGCGAGGCCCACGCCCCGCCCGTCACGATTGCGATCGTCCTGATTCCGTCATTCACGCGGAAGGTCAAGCGGCTAGAGCTGATTCGGCGCAAAAAAGCGAATCAAATGCTCCTTAGCCTGCCCCAACCGTCAAGCGGTCAAGGGTGTTCTGCGAAGCCATCCGCCTCGCTGCGCCTATGTAGAGAGCCGTCGAAGTTTCGACAAGGGGCGCACACGAAAGAGATTGCCCGCTGGATTGGCGACAAGGGATCAGGCTCGCCCGGACGAAACCCCGAACCCCTCGATCAGCGCTTCCAGCCGCTCCAGATTGGCGATGTCGGCGCTGATGGCATTGAGCACGTGCAGCAGATGCTGGCACGACTGCTCCTCGCCGCCCTCCACCGCTTCCGCCAGCGCCGCCTCGACGCTCGAACGCTGCTCGCGCAATTCGCGGGTGCGCGAATGAAGTGCGGCAAGCTGGCCGAAGGCTTCGCGCACATCGTCGAGTGCCGCATCTTCAAGCGCCGGCCACAACCGCGCCCGTCGCACCAGCGCCACGGCGTTATCCCACGTGCCGATCAGCCCGGCCTGATCGAGTGCGCCGACAAGCGTCGACCGCTCGTGCGCCGCGCCGTGCGCCAGCGCATCCAGCAGTGCGGCATGCAGGCGCCTGAGGTCGGGATGCGGCAGGTTCATGTGCTCGAACGCGTCGAAATAATCGTCGAGCAATGTCGGGTGGTTGACCATCGCGACCAGCATGGCCGTATCGCGAAGCGGCAGCGGCCCACCGCTGCTGCGAACGAGCGCGGAACGCGCGAGGCTGTCGCTCACCGCAAGCCGGCCCGAAGCCTGCCCCGGCCGCCCGCGCCCTGCGCCGTAGCCGCCGCGCTCCTGCCCGCCGAAGCGGCTGTCGCGCCCGCGATTGCTTCCGAAGAAAGCCTGCACCCGTTCGCGCATGTCCTGTTGGTAGTGCCGCCGCACGCTCTCGTCTCGGATGCGCCCGGTGAGTTCGCGCAGCGTCTTCTCGAGCTCAGCGCGGCGTTCCGGCGTGTCGAACACCCCGCCCGCTGTCTCGCGCAGCCACAGAAGCTCGGCCAACGGCCGGGCCTGCGCCAGCACCTCGCGAAACGCTTCCGGTCCGCCGGCCTTCACCAGGTCGTCGGGGTCCTGCCCTTCCGGCAGCAACGCGAAACGCAGCGTGCGGCCGGCCTGCACCAGCGGCAGAGCCAGCTCGGCCGCCCTGTGCGCGGCCTTCAGCCCGGCCTGGTCGCCGTCGAAGCACAGAACCGGCTCGCCGGTCATCCGCCACAAGAGTTCGAGCTGGTTTTCGGTCAGCGCCGTGCCGAGCGGCGCGACCGCGTTCTCGATGCCGGCCTGCGCCAGCGCGATCACGTCCATGTAGCCCTCGACGGCGATCACCGTGCCGGCCTTCACCTGCGCCTTGCGGGCACGGGCGAAATTGTAGAGCACGTTGCCCTTGTGGAAGAGCTCGGTGTCGTTGGAGTTGAGGTATTTCGCCGGCACGTCGGCCGAAAGCGCCCGCCCGCCGAACGCGATCACCCGGCCGCGGCTGTCCTCTATCGGGAACATCACCCGGTCGCGGAAACGGTCGTATGAAACGGGGATGTCCGGCCCGTGCACCACCAGCCCGCACGCCTCGATCTGTTCCTTGGTCGCGCCCTTGCCGGCGAGAAACTCCTTCAGCGCGTTGCGGCTGTCGGGCGCGTAGCCCATCCGGAACGCCTGCTGGGTCACCGACGAAAGGCCGCGCTCGCGCAGATAGGCGCGCGCCTTCGCCCCGTTGGCCGACTGGAGCTGCTCCTGGAAGAACTTCGTCGCCAGCTCCATCACGTCGGTCAGCGTGGTGCGCTCGCGCTCGCGGCGTTCGGCCTGTTCGTCGCGCGCCGGCATCGGCACGCCAGCCATCTCGGCCACGCGCTCTACCGCCTCGGGAAAGCCCATGCCCTCCAGCTCCGTCAGGAAGCGGAAATGGTCGCCCGAAACCCCGCAGCCGAAGCAATGATAGCGGCCCTTGCGGTCCTCGCAGTGGAAGGACGGCGTCTTCTCGCCATGGAACGGGCAGCAGGCCCAGTAGTCGCCGCGCTGGGCATTCGTCTTGCGCCGATCCCACGTCACGCGCGCGCCGATCACCGATGAAATCGGCACGCGGTCGCGTATCTCGTCAAGGAATGAGGGCGGAAAGCGCATCGGCGGAACTCTTTTACCACCGCATATAGGCGAGCCCGCCACGCAAAGCGACCCGCCGCGAACGGGCGTGCCCGGTATTCACAGCCCGTACGTAACGGGCCTCCGCTCCCGCAAGGTCGCCGCGACCATTACGCGTACAATATACCGGTTTCGCGCAGGCGGTTGACTCACCTGCCGTGAGGTCAATACTGCTGTTCCTCAGATCATCGGTATCGTGTGCGCCGGGCACAAGGCTACCGAACGCGGGGATCAGGCAATGTCACGTTCGGAACGCAGCACGTATCGGCGTGCGTTGTATGCTGCTTTGGCGGCATTCTTTCAAATTATCCTGACTTCGGCGTTCCTGCCCGCCCGCGCGATACGGGCAGGTCTGCCGGTTCTGCTTGCCCTGGTCGGCTTCGCTTTTGCCGCGCCCGCAGCCTACGCGCAGGTCATCACGATCAGCGCAAGTCCCTCGACCTACGACACCGAAGGTCAGCTCATCACCTTCACCTACGAGCTGTCGAATCCGACAGCCTTTACGGTCACGAGCATCGACACGATCACCCCGAGCAATCCCGATCCCGCCAGTGGTCCGGGGGTGTCTGCAAGTTGCCCTGCAATTCCCGACGGTACGCTCGAGCCGAACGAGACCATGACGTGCACCGGCACCTACACGATCACGTCGGCGAATATGTCGAGCGGAAATCTCACGCACACCATAACGATGAGCGGCCAGCGCATCGGCGGCGGCTGGAACGCCAACAGCAACTTTTTCACCATGCAGCAGGAGGGCGGCGGGCCGACCATCACCTCGGTTCAGTCGGCGGTCAATCCGACGAATGTGGGGGCCATTGCCACCTTCAACGCGTCCGTCAGCTCGATGGGCTGCAATTCCGGGCTGGCGCCATCCGGTACGATGACATTCACGATCGGCCCGGAAACTTCGGGAGCAATTCCGGTCGTTCCGCCGAGCGGAATTTCACCGAGTGCCAATGCCTCTTTCAGCACCGCCGCCCTCCCGGTGGGTTCCCACGCCGTCAGCGCACAGTTTACCCCATCCGGCTCCGACAACTGCGCGGCCAGCAGCGGCACCGGCGCCAATCAGGTGGTGAAAAGCGACACGACCACCCAACTGGTCTCCGGTCTCAACCCATCCACGAGCGGTACGAGCGTCACCTTCACTGCCACGGTGGCTGCAAATTCCGGCGGCGGTACGCCGACCGGCAATGTCACGTTCACCGTCGACGGCGCGCCGCAGGGGTCCTCCGCGGTCAACGGCAGCGGGCAAGCCACCTTCATCATAAGTACGCTCGCGGTTGGAACACGGACGATAGGCGCAACCTACAACGGCGACACCGTCCATAACGCGTCGACCGCCGCGCCCGTCAGCCAAACCGTCAACCAGGTCGCCACGACGACGGTCCTCGCCTCGAGCGCTAACCCGTCAAATGTCGGGGCCTCGGTCACCTTCACCGCCACCGTGGCGCCGGTTTCCGGCAGCGGCACGCCGAGCGGCGATGTCACCTTCACCATAGACGGCACTCCGGAAGCCCCCATCACGGTGAACGGCAGCGGACAGGCGACATTCACCACCAGCTCGCTTGCGATCGGGCAGCGTACGATAGGTGCAACCTACAGCGGTGATACCAACAACATTTCGTCGGCGGCGACCTCCCTCAACCAGACAGTCAACCAGATCGCTACCACGACGGTGCTCGCTTCGAGCGCCAATCCGTCGAATGGCGGCGAATCCGTCACCTTCACGGCCACGGTGACGGCCAATTCCGGCGGCGGCACGCCGACCGGCACCATCACCTTCACCATCGACGGCACACCGAAACCCCCGTCGCGCTGGATGGCAGTGGACAGGCGACATTGTCGACCGCGACGCTCGCGCCTGGCAGCCGAACGATCGACGCGTCCTATTCCGGTGATACCAATTACGTCGCCTCGAATCATTCCCTGACGCAGATCGTCGACCAGATTGACACCACAACGGCGCTCGCATCGAGCGCAAACCCGTCGAACGTCGGCGATTCCGTCACCTTCACGGCCACCGTTGCCGCCAATTCCGGCGGCGGCACGCCGACCGGCACCATCACCTTCACCATCGACGGCACACCGCAAACCCCCGTCGCGCTGGATGGCAGTGGACAGGCGACATTGTCGACCGCGGCGCTCGCGCCCGGCAGCCGAACGATCGGCGCGTCCTATTCCGGCGATACCAATTA
>JAEWFU010000059.1 GCA_023388675.1 Pseudomonadota bacterium
CCCGCCGGCGAGGGCCGTGTCCGGATGGTCGTCACGCTGTGGCCGATGCACGACGCAGAAACCTCGGGCATGCAGAAGGAGGGCTTCCTGAGCCAGCTCTCCAAGCTCGACGAGCGTTATGGCTGGACCGGTTAGGATGGCGCGCGGCGGGGCGGATCCGGCGTGACGCAATCCGTCCCGTGGATGCGACCTGGCCGCGTAGCATCATGATCGGAACTGTTGCGGCTGCCTGATGCGGCCGCCGTGACGACGCTCCCCTTGCATTCGCGGCGCGAATTGCCGATATGGGTATCGGGAGGTTGGTGGTGGACGAGCCACTCGCCAACCGGGTCAGGTCCGGAAGGAAGCAGCCCTAACGAGCCACGGCACGGGTCATCGTGCCAGCCTCCCACCCTTCCCCCTTCCATCGGGCCCCATCCACAGGAGACCATGGAGCGGAGCGGTTGACGCCGCCGGTTCGCGGGGGCGAAACTCGATACTTCGGTGCCGCCGCCGCAGGGAGCTGGTTCAAGCGTCATGGAGACAAGCGGAACAGACGGGACGAAAAGACCCGCCGCCTACCGCGTGCTGGCGCGGAAATACCGGCCGCGCGACTTCACCGCGCTCATCGGCCAGGAGCCGATGGTGCGCACGCTCACCAATGCCTTTTCGACCGGGCGAATCGCCCAAGCCTGGATGCTCACCGGCGTGCGCGGCGTGGGCAAGACGACGACCGCGCGCATCCTCGCGCGCGCTCTCAATTACAAGACCGCCGAGATCGACCAGCCGTCGGTGGACCTGACGGTGCCGGGCGTCCATTGCGAGGCGATCATGGAAGGCCGCCATGTCGACGTGATCGAGATGGACGCGGCCTCCCACACCGGCATCGACGACATCCGCGACATCATCGAGCAGGTGCGCTACGCGCCGGTCTCCGCGCGCTACAAGGTCTACATCATCGACGAGGTCCACATGCTGTCGAACCAGGCCTTCAACGGCCTGCTGAAGACGCTTGAGGAGCCGCCGCCGCATGTGAAGTTCATCTTCGCCACCACCGAAATCCGCAAGGTGCCGATCACCATCCTGTCGCGCTGCCAGCGCTTCGACCTGCGCCGCATCGACGCCGCCCTCATCAAGCAGGATCTGGCGCGGATCGGCGGGCTGGAAGGCGTGGAGGCCGAGGACGACGCGCTGGCGATGATCGCGCGCGCCGCCGAGGGCTCGATGCGTGATGCCCAGTCGATCTTCGACCAGGCGATCGCGCACTCCTCCGGCAAGGTGACGGCCGAGACCGTGCGCGACATGCTGGGGCTGGCCGACCGCGCCCGCATCATCGACCTGTTCGAGACGCTGATGAAGGGCGACGTGGCGGCAGCGCTCGGCGAGTTCCGCGCGCAATACGACGCCGGCGCCGACCCGGCGACGGTTCTGACGGAACTGGCCGAGTTCAACCATCTCGTCACCCGGATGCGCTTCGTGCCGGCAGCCGCCGACGATCCCTCGCTGTCGCAGGACGAACGCACGCGCGGGCTCGATTTTTCGAAGTCGCTCTCGGTGCGCGTGCTGTCGCGCACCTGGCAGATGCTGCTCAAGGGCATTTCGGAGGTGCAGTCGGCCAACCGGCCGATCAACGCGGCCGAGATGGTGCTGATCCGCATCGCCCACGCGGCGACGCTGCCGACGCTGGACGAGGCGCTGAAGGCGGTCGAAAGCGGCGCTGCGGCTTCGCCGGCCGGCGCCCCGCGCGGCAATGGCGGTGCGCCCGCCTCGCCGTCATCGGGTCCTGCCGCCTCCGCCGTGGGGCAGCAATATATGCCGTCTCCCGGCAATGGCGGCGGACAGGCGATGCGGCTGGTCTCCTCGCAGCCGGCGGCGGAAAGCGCGCCCGTTTTCGAGACGCCGCCGCAGACGACCCCTGAGCCCGAGCCCGAACCGCAGGCGCGCATCAAATCGCTGGCCGACATCGCGGCACTCGCGGATGCCAATCGCGACAAGCTGTTTGAAATCAATCTCAAGAAATATGTCCGGCCGGTGAGCATTCAGGACGGCCACATCGAGGTGGCACTTGCCGAGAATGCACCGAAGAGCCTGCTGAACGATCTGTCCGTACGCCTGAAGGAATGGACGGGCCGGCGGTGGCTGATAACGACGTCCAAGGAGCCTGGCGGGCAGACGCTGTCCGAAGTTGCAGCGGCCAAGCGAGATGCACAATTCACGGATGCGCGCAACGATCCGGCGGTGGCCGCGATCCTGTCGCGCTTTCCCGGCGCCAAGGTGATCGACGTGCGCATTCCCGACGCGCCGGAAGACAATGACGACGAAACGGCGGAGCCGATGCCCGACCCCGGCGTTGGTGACGAAGACGACGAACTCTAGAGTAGCGCGGAGATCACGATGAAAGACCTTCTCGGCATGATGAGCAAGGCGAAGGAGATGCAGGCCAAGTTCCAGGCCATGCAGGAAGAAATCGCCAACATCGAGGCCAGCGGCCAGGCCGGCGGCGGGCTGGTGCAGGTCACACTCTCGGGCAAGTTCGAGATGCGCTCGCTCAAGATCGACTCGTCGCTCTTCAAGGAAGACGACGTGGAGGTCCTGGAGGACCTGATCCTCGCCGCGCACAACGACGCCAAGGCCAAGGTGGAGGCGGTGATGCAGGAAAAGTCGCGCGAGATTACCGCCGGCCTGCCGATCCCGCCCGGCATGAAGCTGCCGTTCTGAGCCGAACGGGTAGGGCCGGGGAGAACACCCTCTCCTGCATTTACCTCGTCCTTTCGGCCCTTCGAACGAAGCAACGCCCCCTCCACCATGCTTCGCATGGTCCTTTCGGGCGAGCCGCTTGTCTCGCCCGTCCTTCGGACCCCCCGCTTCGCAGGGGAGGAACCGGGGTTGCGGCCGGCCGCGGCCGAGGATGCTACCCCCGTAAACGGAGGGGAGCCCGCCGTTGCGGCCGGCCTCGACTGGGATTCCTCCCCTGTTTTACGGGGGAGGGGGACCGCCGAAGGCGGTGGAGGGGGCGTTTGCTGCGGAGCGAGGGAGGAAACGGGGCGAGACAAGTGGCTCGCCCTGAAGGACCACGAAGTGGTGGAGGGGGCGTTCAGGTCGGAAAGGGGTCCAAATGAGGCGCCGGTAACCATTTTGCCACGCTTTTGCCCGATTGGTCCGGCTCTGATGGACGCTCCGAAGTGGCGGGGACCGTTCGGAGAGGGTCAGTTTCGTGTACCAGAAATCCCGTAGGCTGCGGCTCGCGCCTGTGTGCGTCGTCGCGTTTTCATCCATCCTTGCTGCCTGCTCGCAGAGCACCGACGCCATCGACAGCGTGACGACCTCGTCGCTTCGGGCGAAGCCGCTGGCGTATTCGATGAAGGACAAGGAGTGCCTGACGCGCGCGATGTTCTTCGAATCGCACCGGTCGAGCCGCGAAGGCATGGTCGCGGTCGGCACGGTCGTGATGAACCGGCTCGATTCGGGCAAATATGCCGATACGGTCTGCGGCGTGGTGGGCCAGAAGAACCAGTTTGCGCCGGGCGTGCTCAGCCGCAAGATGAATTCCAAGGCACTGCCGGATGTGCAGGCGGCCGCCGAAGCCGTGCTCAAGGGCGAACGGCATCCCGGTGTGAAGAAGGCTCAGTTCTTCCATCAGGCGGGGCTGAAATTTCCTTACAAGAACATGCACTACGTGCTGGAAGCCGGCGGCAACGCCTTCTACGAGAAGCGCAGCCGCGCGAGCCGCCAGGTCGCAGAGGTCGAAAAGCCGTCCGAAGCGGTGGCGACGGACACGACGATGATGTCCTACAGCGTCGAGCCGCAGGCCGCCGATGCGATCGGCGCCATGCTGGCGGGCCAGACGCGGCCTTTGGCCGGCGAGTGATCTGAAATTTTCAAGGTTTGGGCGGCTTATACCCCCACCCTTGTCGGGGCGAGCCGCTTGTCTCGCCCGTCCTTCGGACCCCCACAAGGGGGAGGGGGACTTTAACGCGTCGCCCATTCCGGCAACGCTTATGTCTAGCGGCACGTTTCAGAATCCCCCTCCCCCTTGTGGGGAGGGGGCAGGGGTGGGGGTTAATGCCATCCACGGCGATCCTGCCGTTGAGGGCTAAGGCTGGGGCGAGACAAGCGACTCGACCCCGTGGGCCTTGCGAGGGGTGAGAGATGATTAGCTTGGGCGAGTAGCCGGCCGTCAGGGCAGGGCGCGTTCCATCTCGACGGCGGGCAGTGTCGCGCCGCTGCCCATCTCGACCTCGATGAGACGGACGCGCCGAAAGCCGGCGGCCGCGTAGAACGGCTCCGCCGGCAATGTCGACTGGCTCTTCATCGTGGTGATGCCGGCGCTGGCTGCCGCGCGCAGGCAGTGCTGCAGCAGCGCCTTCGCCACGCCCTTGCGCAGATGCGCGGGGTGGGTGGCGAAATGCCTGATGTGGGCGACGCCTTCCACGATCTCGCCGGTGCCGGGCTTCTCGAACGTCCAGCCGCCGCAGCCGGCGGGTTTGCCGTCGACCTCGGCGACGAAATAGGTGTCGCTGGCAAGCAGCACCGGATTGGGCTTCGAGATCGCGGGCATCGCGGCCGCGATCCGCTCCGGCTCGTAGGAGCCGTCGTCCAGCGTGGCGTAGGATGCGGCGATCAGTTGCCCGAGCATGTCGAGATCGTCCGGAGTGGCGGCACGGATG
>JAEWFU010000127.1 GCA_023388675.1 Pseudomonadota bacterium
CCTTCCGTCGTCTCTCCGTGCACCACGTTGAACGGCACCATGCCGGTGACGACGGTCATCGTAGCCGGCAAAGTCCGGCGCAACGCATCGGTGTTCCTGACGCCGTTCTGCAGGCTGACGACGATCGCATCGGCCCGTGCGTGACGGGCGACCAGTTCGGCCATCGCCGTCGTGTCGCGGCTCTTGACGGTGACGAGCACAACACCGGCATCGGCCAACGTCGCCGCAGGGTCGCTCCCGGCACCGATCGCGCCCGTCGGCACATCGCGGACGCCTCCGCCCAGATCGACGATCCGCAGGCCACGGTTTCCGACAGCTTCGGCGAGCGCCGGCCGACACAGCAGTGTCACCCTGCGTCCCGCAAGCGCGAGGCAGCCCCCGGCATGGCAGCCGATGCTTCCCGCCCCCGCAACCGCGATCTTCGTGTCGTCACCGATCATGCCGGTCCTCCGCGCGAACCCGGATGGAGACATTCATATCCGCGCGGGTCAATGCCGGGCTGCCGGGAATGCTATGCCGGTGCTTGTGCAGTACCCCACCCCTTACCCCTCCCCACAAGGGGGAGGGGGATTCTGAGCCGACCACGCTTGGCCGAATCGGTGGTGGACAAGGCGATGCGTTGACGGCCCCCTCCCCCCTGTGGGGAGGTAAGGGGTGGGGGTAATGACAACCGCACGGTTCAAGTGAAGCGCGCGAGGAAACTTAAACCTGCCCATGCGCCGCGCCCTCTGGCCCTATGTTTTTCGCCGTCCACTGCGTCACGCTCCACGTGACAGCTTCGGCGGCTTGGTCTATCCATCGCACACATGAACCTGCCTGTTGATCCGGCGGCGAACCTCGCCGCGCTCATCCGTTGTCCGTCCGTCACGCCCGCCGAGGGCGGCGCCCTTTCGGCCCTGCAGGCGATGCTTGCGCCGATGGGCTTTGCGATCGACCGGCCGGTGTTTTCGGAGGACGGCACCCCGGACGTCGAGAACCTTTACGGACGGCTTTCCGGCAACGGTCCGCATCTGATGTTCGCCGGCCATACCGATGTCGTGCCGGTAGGCGACGAGGCCGACTGGACGCACCCGCCCTTCGCGGCGGAAGTCGCCGATGGCTGGATGTTCGGGCGCGGCGCGGTCGACATGAAGGGCGGCATCGCCTGTTTCGTCGCCGCGATCGCCCGCCACATTGAGGCGCACGGCGCGCCGAAGGGCAGCGTATCCCTGCTGATCACCGGCGACGAGGAAGGCCCCTCCATCAACGGCACCGTGAAGCTGCTCGACTGGGCGGCAAAGCGCGGCGAAAGCTGGGACGCGGCGATCGTCGGCGAACCGACCAATCCCGAGGCGCTCGGAGACATGATCAAGATCGGCCGTCGCGGCTCCATGTCCGCCGACATCGTCGTTCACGGCCGGCAGGGCCACGCCGCCTATCCGCATCTTGCCGACAATCCGGTGCCCGGCATCGTCACGCTGGTCGATGCGCTCCTGTCGCCGGCCTTCGACGAAGGCACCGACAGTTTCCAGCCGACCAATCTGGAAGTGACAACCATCGATGTCGGCAATCCGGCCACCAACGTCATCCCGGCGCGCGCCAGGGCATCGTTCAACATCCGTTTCAACGACACGTGGACGGCAGAGACGCTGCAGGCAGAAATCCACAACCGGCTTGACCGCGCCGCCGCGCGCAGGAAGCTGCGCCCCGGCCGCGAAGAAAAGATCGATTTCGAGCTGATCTGGCGCGACCGGCCGAGCCCGGTCTTCCTCACCCGCGACGAGAAGCTGACGGCCGGGCTGAGCGCGTCCGTCGAGGCCGTCACCGGCCGCAAGCCGGTGCTCTCGACATCCGGCGGAACGTCGGACGCGCGTTTCATCAAGGATCATTGCCCGGTGGTCGAGTTCGGCCTTGTCGGGCAGACGATGCACATGGTCGACGAACGCGTAGCGCTCGCCGATCTCGAGACGCTGACGCGCATCTACCAGCGTTTCCTGGAAGACTGGTTCGCCTGACATGCCGCCCGCCGAGGACATCCAGAGATACCTCCTCGGCGCCTGGCGCATGATGACGGGCAAGCGCGACGCCGTGCGCATGCTCGACATCTCCGTGGACGGCTTCTGGAACTCGTTCTTCGCAATAGTCGTGGCCCTGCCAGCGCTGCTGGTCGGCTGGGTGCCGCTCGCCAACGAGTTGGCCGTGCCCGAGGCGCGTTTCGTCGGGCGCGTGCTGCTGGTCCTGCGGCTGGCGATCGTCGACATCGGCTCCTGGGTGCTGCCGATCGCGGCACTTGCGGCCATTTCCGGCTATGTCGGCATCCGCGACCGCTTCGTCGCCTATGTGGTGGCGAGCAACTGGGCGTCGGCGCTGTTTGCGTGGATCATGCTGCCCGCCTCGCTGCTGCGGCTGGTCGCACCGGGGCTCGGCGAGGCGGCGATGACGCTGTCGCTCGGCATCTTCCTTGCCAGCATGGTGCTCTTGTGGCGGCTGACCGATGCGGCAATAGACAAGGGGCCGGGCGTGGCGACGGGCGTTTTCGCCGGCATGTTCATGGCCTCGATCCTGACGCTGTTCGCACTACAGGACCTGCTGGGAATCGGCACCCCGATGCCGAGCTAGAGCATTTTGCGGCCGGACGACGCCGTCTGGCGTCGCATACAGCGGACCAGCAACGAGCAGAGGAAATGCCCCTCCACCATGCTTCGCATGGTCCCTTGCCGGGGCGAGCCGCTTGTCTCGCCCGTCCTTCGGACCCCCGTAAACGGAGGAGGATCAGACGCTGCGGCCGTCCGCGACCTCGGTTCCTCCCCTGCGAAGCGGGGGAGGGGGACCGCCGTAGGCGGTGGAGGGGGTATTTCTCAAAACCTGAAACGACCTAGCGCCGCGTGGCGAATGCGGCCGCGACGATCATCAGCCCGACCGCCAGCACGGGCAGCGCGGCGAAGCCGAAAGCCGCATGCATCCGGCCGAAGCCGATCGTGCCGGCAAACAAAGCCAGATAGGTCACGCCGCTGTTCAGCCCCATGATCGCGCCCCGCCGCGCGGGGTCGAGCGCCGTCAGCCGCATGATCAGCACGTTGAGCCCGAAATGGTTGATCAGACCCCAGGCGAAGACGACTGCCAGCATCGCCGCGTAGGAGACGCTTGCAACGGCCATGGCGGCGAAGACGGCCGCGACGACGAGGAAGATCAGCGGCAGCAGCAGGCCGGGCCCTACCCTGTCGATGAGGCGATCGAGCAGTGCCGCGCCGCCGAAACCGAGTCCGTAGCTGAGCGCGACGAGACCATTAGCGCTGAGCGGCAGGCCCAACTCCCCGTGCAGATGATCGCCGATATAGCCGTAGACGCCGTAGAACGAGGTCATGAAGGCAGCACAGGCCA
>JAEWFU010000256.1 GCA_023388675.1 Pseudomonadota bacterium
GGAATTCGTGCTCGCCAAGCCGCCACGTCGTCCCGTCGTCGAATGCAAGCCCGTCCTCGCGCAGCATCAGCCCATAGCGCGCCTTGCCCACCGGCAGCGTCGAGAACATGTTGGTGTAGACGCGGTCAAGGAATTCGCCGGCATCCGGCCCCTGCACTGCGATCTTGCCCAGCGTGGAGACGTCGACGATGCCGACGCCGTCGCGCACGGCCGCCGCCTCGCGCACATAGGCCTGTTCGACCGTCTCGCCCGGCAGGCCGTAGATCTGCGGGCGGAACCACAGCCCGGCCGCAAGCATCCGCGCCCCGTGCTCGGCGTGCCAGTCGTGCATCGGCGTCAGCCGCTCGGGCCTGAGGTCGCCGTGGCGTTCCGCCGCCAGAGAACCCAGCGACACGGCCGAGAAGGGCGGGCGGAACCGCGTCGTGCCGACTTCGGGGATCGCCTTGCCGGCCGCGCGCGCCATGATCGCAAGGCCGAGCACGTTGGAGGTCTTGCCCTGGTCGGTCGCCATGCCCAACGTCGTGTAGCGCTTCAGGTGCTCGACCGAGACGAACCCCTCGCGGTGCGCGAGCCGCACGTCCTCGGCCGTCACGTCGTGTTGCAGGTCGACGAAGGCCTTGCCCTTGGCGCCGATCTCGAAGACCGGCGCAGGCGCCACGTCGAGGTCGGCGGCCTCGACCTGCGGCGGCTTCCTGCGCGACGGCTTCTGCCCGGTCGCCGCGGCGCCCGCCGCCAACCCCTCCACGATTGCCTCCTGCGTGGTGAAGGCGCCGGTGAACGTACCGGCGCCCAGCCATGGCTGCGACGGTTCCGGCGGCAGGAAGGCCTGCAGGCGCTCGTCCCAGCGCGCCGCGCCGCCCGCCTGGCTCGCAAGATGGATGGCCGGCGACCAGCCGCCCGAGACGGCGAGGCAGTCCGCTTCGATCCGGCGCGTGTCGCCCGAAAGCGTGTCGGCATCGGCGTCGAAACGCTGCACCGTGATGTCCTTCAGCGCATTGCCGCCCGAGGTCGCGACCACCGCATAGCCGGGCAGATGCTCGGCGGCCGTTTCCCGCGCAAGGTCGAGTGCTGCCGCCGACACCTGCCGGCGTACGTCGACGATCGCCGCGATCCGCGCCCCGGCGCGGTGAAGCGCAGCGGCCGCCCGATAGGCGGTGTCGTTGTTCGCGAAAACGGCGATCTTCTCGCCCGGCAGCACGCCATATTCGACGGCATAGCGCTCGGCTGCGCCTGCCAGCATCACGCCGGGGCGGTCGTTGCCGGGGAAAACCAGTGGCCGCTCGAACGCGCCGGTCGCAAGCACCACCCGCCCTGCGCGGATGACCCAGTGCCTGTGGCGCGGCTCGCCCTTTTCCGGCGACCGACGGTCCGCTACCCGCTCAAGTGCTGCCATGACGTTGCCGTCATAATAGCCCCAGACGGTGGTGCGCGGCAGGATGCGCACATTCTCCATCGACGCCAGCTCGGCGACGGCCCGCTCTGCCCATTCTGCGGCGGGCATGCCGTCGATCGTCTCGCTGCTCCATCGCGCCGAGCCGCCCGGCAGCGGGTCCTGCTCGGCAAGCATCACCCGTTTGCCGCTTGCCGCCGCCGCGCGCGCCGCCATCAGCCCGGCCGGGCCGGAGCCGACCACCAGCACGTCGCAGAATGCGTTCATGCGTTCATAGCGCGCATCGTCCGCCGCATGACCGGCGCGGCCGAGGCCTGCCGCGCGACGGATAAACCACTCGCACAGCATCCAGAACCGCGTGCCCTTCAGCGGCCCGACCACCGGTCCCATGAAGGTCTTGTAGTAGAAGCCAGCCGAAAACAGGCCGCCGAACAGCCCGTTCATTGCGCCGATGTCGAAGCCGAGCGAGGGGAACCGGTTCTGGCTCTCGACCTTCAACCCGTCGAAGATCTCGATCGTCGTGGCCGGCACGTTCGGCTCGCGCACCGCGCTGTTCAATACGGTCACGAGTGCCGAGGGCTCGTCCATGCCGGCCGAAAATATGCCGCGCGGGCGGTGGTACTTGAACGACCGGCCCACCAGCGAAACGCCGTTGGCGAGCAGCGCCGAGGCGAGCGTGTCGCCCGCGTGGCCGGTCAGCGGCTTGCCGTCGAAGGTGAAGCGGATCGTCCGCGTGCGGTCGATGTGCCCGCCCGCGTTTGTGCGGCGCGCACTCATGCCTCGTCCTCGCGAACCAGGGCTACGGCGGCGACGGCATGCGTCACCGTGTTGCGGGTCACCACCAGATGCGCCCGGCATCCCCCGGAATGCCGCCAGTATTCACGATGCTCTCCGGCGGCGTTGGTCCGCTCATAGACATAGCGCTCCCATTCCGCGCCGGCGGGCGAGGCGGGGTCCGGCCGCTTGCGGCTGGCGTCGCCCTGATAGGTGAACTCGCCGACGTCGCGCGGGCCGCAATAGGGGCAGGCGATCAGCATATGCCGCTCCGGGAAAGGCGGAACCGCCGTGTTTCTTCGCGCCCCCCTCTGTCCTGCCGGACATCTCCCCCACAAGGGGGGAGATCAGCCTCCACCGCCCCTGCGGATTGCCCTGCAACGTAGCTGGTTGGCGAAATCGAATATGATAGCCGATCTCCCCCCTCGTGGGGGAGATGTCCGGCAGGACAGGGGGGGGCAACGTAGGGCGAAATCATCCGGAAGGTCCCTGCTAATGCAGCCGCGGTGTCGCGCCGACACCCTTTTCGTCGATCAATATGCCGCGCCGGAACCGGTCGAGCGTGAACGCCGCGTTGAGCGGATGCGGCTCGTCGCGGGCGATGGTATGGGCAAAGCACCAGCCGGAGGCGGGCGTCGCCTTGAAGCCGCCGTAGCACCAGCCGCAGTTGAGATACATGCCCGGCAGCGGTCCGGTCGTGATGATCGGCGAGCCGTCCATCGACATGTCCATGATGCCGCCCCACGACCGCAGCAGCCGCACCCGCGAGAAGCCGGGAAACATGGCGACGAACTCGCTGGCGACGTCCTCCACCACCGGCAGGTTGCCGCGCTGGGCGTAGGAATTGTAGCCGTCGATGTCGCCGCCGAAGACCAGCCCGCCCTTGTCGGACTGCGAGGCGTAGAGGTGACCCGCGCCGAAGGTGACGACGGTGTGCAGCACCGGCTTCAGCGCCTCCGACACGAAGGCCTGCAACACGTGGCTCTCGATCGGCATCTCG
>JAEWFU010000299.1 GCA_023388675.1 Pseudomonadota bacterium
GCCTGGAGCAGCGTTCGCCCTCCTCCTCGAAGGCGAGGCCGCCATAATGTTCGTCGACCACGATGCGGTTGAAGAACATCGCCGAATTCTGGTCGATCGGCGGCAGCCGCGAGTCGGCAAGCGAGGCCAGCACCGTGGCATGCACGGAGTGGACGTGCATCACGCAGCGCGCATGCGGGCAGTTGCGGTGGATCGCGCCGTGCAGGCCCCATGCGGTCGGGTCGGGCGCGTCCGGCCGGTTCATCGTTTCGGGGTCGCCGGCATCGATCAGCAGCAGATCGCTCGCCCGGATGCGCGAGAAATGCATCTGGTTCGGATTGATGAGAAGCTGCGTGCCATTGTCGTTGACCGCCAGCGAGAAATGATTGGCCACCGCCTCGTGCATGTTCAGCCGGGCAGTCCAGCGAAAGGCGGCCGCGAGATCGGCGCGCTCTTCCTGAAACGGAAGGTTCGACCGGTTGCGCTCGGAAAGCTGGGTAACGCTCATCTCGGGATGCTCCGCTGGTTCGGCGCAAGCATGGCCCGATCAGGCCTCCGCCGCAACCTTGCCGGTGGGTGACAGGCCGCCCTGTTCGAGAACGAAGCTGACCACGGCATCGAGACCTCGCCCGCGCGACAGGTCGGTGAAACCGAAGGCCCTGCCCTTGCGCATCCGCCCGGCGTCGTCCGCCATGATTTCGAGATTGACGTTCACATAGGGCGCGAGATCGGACTTGTTGATGACGAGGAAGTCGGAGCGGGTAATGCCCGGCCCGCCTTTGCGCGGGATTTCCTCGCCCTGGCAGACCGAGATGACATAGAGCGTGATGTCGGCGAGGTCCGGCGAGAAGGTCGCCGCGAGATTGTCGCCGCCCGATTCGATGAACACGATGTCGAGGTCCGGGAACTTCGACCGCATCTCGGCGATCGCCTGCAGGTTGATCGAGGCGTCCTCCCGGATGGCCGTGTGCGGGCAGCCGCCGGTCTCCACTCCCATGATGCGATCCTCCGGCAGCGCCTGCAGCCGCGCCAGCATCAACGCGTCTTCCTTGGTGTAGATATCGTTGGTGATGACCGCGATGGAGAAATCGTCGCGCAGTGCCTTGCAGAGCTTTTCGGTCAGCGTCGTCTTGCCGGAGCCGACCGGTCCGCCGATGCCGATGCGTAGGGGGCCGTTGGGCGAGGTCATGCAGCCGGTCCTTGAAGGAGCAGGAGGGTAAAGCCCGCGCCGATCAGCAGGCAGAGCGGCGAGAAATAAAGCCGGTCGTTGCGGGCGAACGGCATTTCCGGCGTGATCCGGCGCCAGACGGGGGTGAAGCCCACCACGCCGCGTCCGAGAAAGACGAGAGCGGCGCCAAGCCCGCCCAGCCAGATCAGTGCGGCCGGCAACGGCAATGTGACGAGCCCGGCCAGAGCCAGCGCGATCAGGCCTGCAACCGCAAGCGCCGCCGCCACGCCAAAAGCAGCAGGCGGTGGAGGCATACGATCGATACCCTTGAAGCCGGCAACGGCCCGCGCGCAGGATTTCTCGTCCGTTCCCGGCCAGACGCCGCCAAGACCCCAGTAGGCATGCAGTGCTGCAAGCAGGCCCAGCATGAGGGCGACGAGTATGGCGATCAGGGTCATGAGCGAAACAGCCGCGAATATTGCGTTTCGTGGTTCATCGCGGCGATCTCGGCAAGAAGCGTCGCCGAGCCGAGATCGTCGAGCGAGGAACGTGCCGCGCGCGCTGCGGTTTCGGTGAGCGTCGTTTCGAGCTCGGCGAGGATTGCGACCGCCTCGCTCTGGCCGATGACCGAGAGCCGTATCGCTGCCTGGATCAGGTTCGACGCGAAGGTCTGGAGATATGCGGCAAGCGCGCTTTCCAGTCCCACGCTCTGCATCCCTGCCACCGCGCCGACCGCCACACTGTAGGGGCAGTTGGCCGGCAGGCGATCGGCAATATCCGGCTGCCAGGCTGTTGCCGATGTGAGGAAAGCTGCGCCTTGAAGCGTCGATTCCAGATGCCGTTCTGCGGAGCCGGCCATCGCCTCAGCAAGTTCGGCGACGTCGATCAGCGAAGCCTCGTTGGCGGAAAGGCGAAAGCTCTCGGCCAGCAGCACCGCGTCGTTCCAGCCGGAACCCTCGGTCAGCAAGGTGACGATCCACTCGGCGAGGTCGGCTCCGGTTTCGACCAATCCGTCATGAACGGCGCGCTCCAGCCCATGACTGTAGCTGAACGACCCGGTAGGAAAGGCCGGTGACAGCCACGCCATCAGCCGCAGGAGCAAGGCCGTCCCGCGTTCAGGCATGGTTGTGCCCGTAGTGCGGATCGCCGGGAAGGCGTCCGAATTTGTCGGCTTCGCCGTGATGATGGTGGTCATGACCGTGCGAATGGCCGGAATAGGCACCGCGCACGGGGTTGAAGGGCGCAGCGATGTCCGTAACCGTCGCGCCGAGCCCTTCCAGCATCGCCTTGATGACATGGTCGCGCAGGATCAGGATGCGCGTTGTCTCGATCTGCGCGGCGAGGTGGCGGTTGCCGATGTGCCAGCACAATTCGGCAAGATGCA
>JAEWFU010000365.1 GCA_023388675.1 Pseudomonadota bacterium
TCTTGAAGGTTGCCGCGGGCGTGTCGGTGCCGCCGGGAAGCAGGGCGTTGACCCTGATCCCTCTCGGTCCGTATTCGGCGGCCAGAACCTGTGTCAGTCCCACCACGCCTGCCTTCGCCGCAGCATAGGCTGCCATGCCGGGCATGCCCAAGGTGTAGCCCACGAAGGTGGAGGTGAAGATGATCGAGCCGCCGCCATTTTCAAGCATCGCGGGAATCTGGTGCTTAGCGCCGAGAAACGCCCCGGTCAGGTTCGTGTCGATGGTGTGCTTCCAGCCGTCTAAGGAAACCGTGTGCGATTGACCCATCTCGCCTGTGGCGCCGGCATTGTTGAAGGCAATGTGGAGGCTGCCGAAACGCGACACCGCGAGATCGACGAGTGCGGCGGCATAGGTTTCGTCCGCGACGTCGCCGGCAAGGACGGCTGCTTCGCCGCCGCCCGCCTCGATTTCCGACTTCACGCGGTCCAGTTCCTGTCCGCGCCGCGCAGCCAGAACAAGCCGGGCACCCTGCCTTGCGAAGAGCAGCGCCGTAGCCCGGCCGATCCCGGAGCTTGCACCGGTGACGATCGCCACCTTTCCGTTCAGTGAAAACATGATTCTGTCCTTGTTGTTGCAGTCGTGTCCGGCCGGACAGTGGGGTGATCGCACCCGGCCGGGCAGGCCAGCCACCCGAAATCGGACAGGGCTTGCGATGGTCGGTCGCTGTCGACGCATTACGGCATGCGCCGTCGCAAACAGTGCAAGAGTGGCCGTGTCATTTCGCTAGTGATACACGGTCCGAGGCTGGCGACAGCCAGATCGCTTTCGAATTGCGAGCCCACAGCCATGCGCAAATACTCCGCCTTCGCCATCGCCCGGGAAGCGCTTCGCGGCCACAAGGGGTGGGAAGAACAGTGGACCTCGCCCGAGCCGAAGGCCGAATACGATGTCGTTATCGTCGGCGCCGGCGGTCATGGGTTGGCGACGGCCTACTACCTTGCCAGCGTGCACGGGATCACCAATGTCGCGGTGGTGGAAAAGGGCTGGCTGGGCGGGGGCAACACCGGCCGCAACACCACGATCATCCGCTCCAACTATCTCTACGACGAGAGCGCGGGCATCTACGATCACGCCGTGAAGCTGTGGGACGGGCTTTCGCAGGAGCTGAACTACAACGTCATGTATTCCGCGCGTGGCGTGATGATGCTGGCGCATAACGTGCACGACGTGCAGGTGTTCAAGCGGCACATCCACGCCAACCGGCTCAACGGTGTCGACAATGAATGGCTGACACCGGAGCAGGCGAAGGAATATTGCCCGCCGCTCAATATTTCGAAGGGCGCGCGCTATCCGGTCATGGGTGCGGCGCTGCAAAGGCGTGGCGGCACGGCGCGGCACGATGCAGTCGCTTGGGGCTATGCGCGCGGCGCGTCGGCGCGGGGCGTCGACATCATCCAGAATTGCGAGGTGACGGGAATCCGTCGCGCGCCGCAGGGTCATGTCCTTGGCGTCGAGACGAGCAAGGGGTTCATCGGCGCGAAGAAGGTGGGTGTCGTGGCGGCCGGGCATTCATCCGTCATCATGCAGATGGCCGATGTGCGCATGCCCCTGGAAAGTTATCCGCTGCAGGCGCTGGTATCAGAACCGGTCAAGCCGGTGTTCCCGTGCGTGGTCATGTCCAACACGGTGCACGCCTATATCTCGCAGTCCGACAAGGGCGAACTGGTGATCGGCGCCGGAACCGACCAGTACACCTCCTATTCGCAGACAGGCGGATTGCACATCCTCAACCATACGCTCGACGCGATCTGCGAGATGTTCCCGATGTTCACGCGCATGAAGATGCTGCGTTCGTGGGGCGGCATCGTCGATGTGACACCCGACCGCTCCCCGATTATGGCGAAGACGCCGGTGAAGGGGCTCTACGTCAATTGCGGCTGGGGGACCGGCGGCTTCAAGGCCACGCCCGGCTCGGGCCACGTCTTCGCCCATACGATCGCGCGCGACGAGCCGCACGCGATCAATGCGCCGTTCACGCTGGAGCGTTTCCGCACCGGGCGATTGATCGACGAGGCGGCCGCTGCCGCCGTGGCGCACTGAGAACATTCGAGGGAGCGAGCCATGCTGCTGATCCGTTGCCCCTATTGTGAAGAAGAACGACCGGAGCTCGAATTCCGGCATGCCGGCGAGGCGCATCTCGTCAGGCCGTCGAACATCACCGAGATGAGCGATGAGGATTTCGAGGGCTACTTTTTCATCCGGCAGAATCCCAAGGGGCTGGTCTATGAACGCTGGCGGCACGTCCACGGCTGCGCGCGCTTCTTCAACGCCGTGCGCGACACGGTCAGCGACAAGTTCGTGATGACTTACAAGGCCGGCGAGAAGAAGCCGTCCGTGAAAGAGGGGTCACGGTGAACGGAAACGCCCTACGTTGCCCCCCTCCGTCCTGCCGGACATCTCCCCCACGAGGGGGGAGATCGGCAGCTTCATGTGCACCACTCCTTCTGCAGCGCCTACGATTGGCGAAAGCCGGGCGGCCGGCTGATCTTCCCCCTCGTGGGGGAGATGTCCGGCAGGACAGAGGGGCGCGCGAAGGAACGCGGACATTGCATCTGGAGAGTTTTTCGGCATGACCACCTCCTACCGCATCGCAGGCAAGGGCCGGCTGACGCCTGCCAGAGTGTCGCGCTTCACGTTCGATGGCGTGGGCTATGCGGGGCTGGAGGGCGACACACTTGCTTCCGCCCTGCTCGCAAATGGCGTCCATCTGGTTGGCCGGTCGTTCAAGTATCACCGGCCGCGCGGCTTCCTGTCGGCAGGTGCGGAAGAACCGAACGCACTGGTCGGCATCCATCGCGACGCCGCGCGCAAGACACCCAACGTGCGCGCGACGGTTCAGGAACTCTATGACGGGCTCACCGCCGTCTCGCAGAACCGCTGGCCCTCGCTGAAGATGGATGTGGGCGCGGTCAACGATCTCGCCTCGCCCTTCTTCTCCGCCGGCTTCTACTACAAGACCTTCATGTGGCCGAAGGCGGCATGGAAGCATCTCTACGAGCCGAAGATCCGCTCGGCTGCCGGCCTCGGCGTCTCGCCCGACCAGCCCGATCCCGATCGCTATGCTGCGCGTTATGCGCATTGCGATGTGCTGATCGTCGGTGGCGGCGCGGCGGGGCTTGCTGCCGCGCTGAGCGCGGCCGAGGCGGGCGCCCGGGTGATCATTGCCGATGAACAGGCGGAGCCTGGCGGCGCGTTGCGGTTTGAGACCGGCACGACGGTCGAAGGCAAGGATGGTTGGGGCTGGGCGACCGAGGCGGCGGCACGCCTGTCGGCAATGGACAATGTGCGCCTGCTGACCCGCACTACAGCCTTCGGCTACTACGCCCAGAACTTCGTCGGCCTCGTCGAGCGCGTGACCGACCATCTCGCAGGGCCATTGCCTGACCTGCCGCGCGAGCGGTTGTGGCAGGTGCGGGCCAGGCGCGTCGTGCTGGCGACCGGGGCCATCGAGCGGCATATGGTGTTTCCCGACAATGACCGGCCGGGCGTGATGCTGGCATCGGCCGCGCGTACCTATCTCAATCACTACGGCGTTGCGGTCGGCAAGTCGGTCGGCATCTATACGGCCAACGACTCGGCCTATCATGCCGCGATCGACCTGAAGAAGGCCGGCGTGGACGTCGCGGCGATCGTCGATCTCCGCGACAATCCGCAAGGCCCCGCCATCGACGAGGCGAGGGGCCTCGGCATCGAGATCAATGCCGGCCGCGCCGTCGCCGGCGTTTCCGGCCGTCAGCGCGTCTCGGCAATGACGGTGCAGCCGAAAAACGGCGGCGCCTCGCGCACGATTGCTGTGGACGCGCTGCTCACCTCCGCCGGCTGGACACCGTCCGTGCATCTCTTCTCACAGTCGCGCGGCAAAGTGGCTTTCGACGAGCCGGGCAGGCGGTTCCTGCCGGGCACTTACGCGCAGGACTGCGTGTCGGTCGGTGCGTGCAACGGGACCGACGAACTCGGCGCGCTTCTGGGCGAGGCCGCCGCGGCGGGTCACGCCGCCGCCAAGGCAGCAGGCATCAAGGTCGGCCGCGTGTCGAAACCGAAGGCATCGACCGGCGAAGGTTGGGCCGGCGGCATGCTGGGTGCCGCACCTGGGGCCGGCGCCGATTCAAAGGCGAAGGCTTTCGTCGACTTCCAGAACGACGTCACCGCCAAGGATATCCGCCAGGCCGTGCGCGAGGGCATGCGCTCTATCGAGCACGTCAAGCGCTTCACCACGAACGGCATGGCGACGGATCAGGGCAAGACCTCGAACCTGCACGGACTTGCCATTGCAGCCGAGACGCTCGGCAAGCCCATCCCCGAGGTCGGGCTGACGACGTTCCGAGCGCCGTATACGCCGGTGACCTTCGGTGCGATCGTCAACCACGCAAGAGGGAGCCTGTTCGACCCGACGCGGCGCACCGCCATGCATGGCTGGGCCGAAGCGCACGGTGCCGTGTTCGAGGACGTCGGCCAGTGGAAACGCGCCTGGTATTTCCCGCGCGCCGGCGAGGACATGCACGCTGCCGTCAACCGGGAATGTCGCACGGTGCGGCAGGCGGCCGGGATCTTCGATGCGTCGACGCTCGGCAAGATCGAGGTAGTCGGTCCCGACGCCGCGACCTTCATGGAATTGCTCTATACTAATCCGTGGCAGAAGCTTGCCCCCGGCCGCTGCCGCTACGGGATCATGCTGCGGGAGGACGGCTTCATCTACGACGACGGCGTGGTGGGCAGGCTCGCGGATGACCGCTTCCACGTCACCACCACGACGGGCGGCGCGGCCCGCGTGATGAATCACATGGAGGATTATCTCCAGACCGAGTTCCCGCATCTCAAGGTCTATCTCACATCGATTTCCGAGCAGTGGGCAGTGATCGCCGTGCAGGGGCCGAAATCCCGCGACATCATTGCACCGCTCGTGGAAGGTATCGACCTGTCGGACGCCGCCATGCCGCATATGTCGGTGCGGGAGGGTCATATCTGCGGCGTGCCAGCGCGTCTCTTCCGCATGTCCTTCACCGGCGAGCGCGGCTTCGAGATCAACGTTCCGGCCGATTACGGCCAGGCCGTATGGGAGGCCGTCTGGGCGGAGGCCGAGAAGCACGACGCCTGCGCCTACGGCACCGAGGCGATGCACGTGCTGCGGGCCGAAAAAGGCTACATCATCGTCGGGCAGGAGACCGATGGCACGGTGACGCCGAACGACGCCGGGCTCGACTGGGCGGTCGGCAAGAAGAAGACCGATTTCGTCGGCATTCGCGGGTTGATGCGTCCCGACCTCGTCGCTCCGGGCCGCAAGCAGCTCGTCGGCTTGAAGACGAAGGATCCGAAAACGGTGATCGAGGAAGGCGCGCAGATCGTTGCCGATCCGAACCAGCCGGTTCCTATGAAGATGATCGGGCACGTCACCTCGTCCTACTGGTCGGAGAATTGCGGCCATTCGATAGCGCTGGCCCTCGTTGCCGATGGCCGCGCACGCATGGGGCAAACGCTGCACGTGCCGATGCCGGACCGTACGATCGAGGTCGAAGTGACCGGAACCGTCTTCTTCGACGAGAAGGGAGAGCGTCTCGATGGCTAGAACCGAAGCCGCCCGCAAACCCGTGCTCGAAGGCCGGATGGTCAATCACGCGTGGGTCAGTGTCACGCCGGCGGGAGCTGCAAAGCGGCTTTCCCTGCGCGCGCCGGCAGAGAGTGTCGCGTCTTTATCGCGCGCCCTCGGCTTGAAGTTGCCGGAGAGGCCGAAGCAATCCGTGCAGAAAGGCGACCGTGCGGCCCTCTGGCTCGGACCTGACGAATGGCTGCTGATCGATGGTACCGAGAGCAACCTCGATGTGGCAATTGATCGGGTCAGGGTGTTCCATTCGGCCGTCGATGTCTCGCATCGCAATGTCGGGATCATGGTCGAAGGCGAGGGCGCCGAGGCGACGATCGCCGCAGGCTGTCCGCAGGACGTCTCGCTTCAGGCCTTTCCCGTCGGCGCATGTTCACGGACCGTGCTGGGCAAGATCGAAATCGTGCTGTGGCGAACCGGCGAAACGCAGTTCCGCGTCGAGTGCTGGCGGTCGTTTGCCGACTACGCCTTCACCTTTCTTGCCGAAGCTGCAAGGGACGCCAACAGCTAGCCGGCACTGCGCCAGCGTCGCGACTGCACGAATCCGATCAGATCGTCCGCGCTCATGGCCTTCGCGAAGGCGTAGCCCTGAAGGGCATTGCAGCCGAGCTGCCGCAGCACCTTCGCGTGCTGCATCGTCTCGACGCCCTCCGCGAGCACCTCGATGCCGAGGGACCGGCCGATGTCGATGATCGAGCCGACGAGCTGTCGCTGCCCGGCCGAATGCACGATGGGCATCACGAGCTGCCGGTCGATCTTGAGGCGGCGCGGCTTCAGCTTCATCAGACTGACGATCGAGGCGTATCCGGTGCCGAAATCGTCGATCTCGATGTCGATGCCAAGTTCCTTGATCTGGTTGACGTTCCAGGTGATGACTTCGTCGTTGTCGTCCAGAAAGATCGATTCCACGAGCTCGAAGGAAACCGTGCCGGGCTTGATATCCATCTGCCGGAGGTTCTTGATCAGCTCGTCATCATGGAGGCGACGTGCCGAAACGTTGACGGACGTTTTTGGTACGCCCAGGCCGATTTCCTCCCAATGGCGGAAATCGTCGAGCGCCTGTTCGAGGACGATGCGGTCGATCGTCGCGACGACGTTCAGTTCCTCCGCAATCTTCAGGAAAGCATTGGGTGCAAGAAGGCCTTCGCGCGGATGGTTCCAGCGGGCCAGCGCCTCGACGCCGGTAACCTCGAGCGTTTCTGCGTCGAACTGCGGCTGATAGTGAGCCACGAATTGCCGCTGTTCCAGACCGGAGAGAATATTGTCGGCAACCCGCTTGGTGGTGATGATTTCAGTCTGCAGCGCGTCGTTGAAGAATTGGTGCCGATTACGGCCGCGCTCCTTGGCGCGATAGAGAGCAATGTCGGCGTTTACGAGCAGACGCGCCGGATCGGCCAGGGAATCTATGTCCGTTGCGATGCCGATCGACACGCCGACGCGACAGTCATGTCCACCATAGGTGAGTGGCTGCTGCATGCTCTCGATGATGCGCTCGGAGAGTCTCGCCAGACTGCGGATGGAAGGGGTGCCCGCGCCGGCCTGCCAGCGGCGCACGACAACGAATTCGTCGCCGCCGACACGAGCCACGAAATCGCCCGCCTCGACCGTCGCGCGCAGGATGCTTGCGGCATGAACGAGCATCGCGTCGCCGGCTGAATGCCCGAGCGTATCGTTGATCTGCTTGAAGCGGTCGAGGTCGATCTGAAGCAGGGCTGCCGTCTCTTTTCCGTTGGCAAACTGCCTTGCATGATCCGCCAGCACGTCGTCGAGATAGCGCCGGTTCGGCAACCCCGTCAGGGAGTCGTGCAGAGCGTTGTGCTCTATGCGTGCCTTTGCGCGCTCCAGCTCTGCATTGCGAGCCTCGGTCAATGCGTTGGCGCGCTTCAGCTCATCGTTGAGCGCGACGTCGGACGTCACATCCCAATTGACGCCGACCATCTTTGCCGGCGTCCCCAGGTCCGTGTAGAGTGTGCCGATAGCGCGGATATGGCGTATTTCACCATCGTCGAGAACGATGCGGAATTGCGACATGTAACTGCCCTTGCCGCCGGTGAAAGCAGCGTCAAATTCCCTGTTGGCGCGCTCCAGATCGTCCGGATGAACGCGCCGTTCCCAGTCCTTCGTGTTTCGCGGTGCTCCATCGGCGGGATAGCCGTAGAGTTCGTTCATACGGTCGTCCCAATATTCCTCCTTCTCGCCGACATTCATCTCCCAGACCGCGACCTGGGACGTGTCGAGCGCAAGACCGAGGCGGCGTGACATGCGTGCGAGCTGGAGTTCGCGCCGTTTCAGCTCGCGAATATGGTTCAGGCGCTCTTCGATCAGTTGTCCCATCATCAACGCGGGTACCATGATGAGCGCGCCGGCAATCAGCATCAGCAGGCGTAGCGCCCAGGTGTTTTCCGGTGTTCCGGACCATCCACCTTTCGGTATCGCCGCTATGTGCCACGAACCGGAAGGCAATATGACGTCGGCGGTGACCGGATCGTTGGCCGAAGCGACGCCCGAGCCGTAGAAGCGCGTCCCGTTGACACCGGTGCCATCCCGGCCCGTGAGATCGATATCGATTGACAGATCGGGATTGAGCAATCCGCTTTGCGCATAGAGCTTTTCGGCATCCACCACCGCCGAAACTATCCCCCAGAATGTTTCGCGGCCGTCCGGGCCGGGCGTAAACACGGGAAACCGCCCGATGAAG
>JAEWFU010000376.1 GCA_023388675.1 Pseudomonadota bacterium
CCATTGCTTCGAGAGCAACACCTTGCTCCTCGGCTACCGGCTCGTAGAGCTCCACCACATCGGCGACGATCTCGGCCAGATCGACCGGCCCGGTCTGCTCGGCTGAATAACCCGCCTCGAGCCGCGATATCATCAGGATGGCATTGAAGGTGCGGATCAGGTGATCGGACTCCGCTATGTTCGCCTCCAGCGCCTCGCGGTATTCGGCGGCGGTCTTCTTGCCCGACAGCGCTGCCTCTGCCCTGTTGCGCAGCCGGGTCAGCGGCGTCTTCAGATCGTGGGCGATATTGTCGGAAACCTGTTTCAGGCCGTCGTTGAGTTTGGCGATGCGTGCCAGCATCCCGTTCAGGTTTTCAGAAAGCCGGTCGAACTCGTCACCGGAACCGGTGACCGGCAGGCGGCCTGACAGATCGCCGCCCATGATGCGGCGGCTTGCCTCCGACACGTTATCGATTCGCTTCAAGGCGCGGCGGCCGACGAAGAACCAGATCAGCAGCGCACCGACGCCCATCATGCCGAAGGCAACGATCAGCGCCCGGTTGACGATGTCGCGGACGATTTCCGGTTCACCGAGATCGCGGCCGACGAGCAGGATCATCTGGTTGGGGAGCCGCAGCACCAGCGCGACCGCGCGGTGCGCAAGCCGCGATGTGCCGGCAGGATCGTCGCCGTTTGCTGTGCCCCTTACACCGAACCGGCGATATTCGAATGGTTCCGCTGTCCATCCATCGGTTTCGAGCACACCGGGGTCCAGGCTTTCGACATTGCCGGAAAGAATCCGTCCGTTGGGATCGGCCACGAGATAGAGGTTCGCTCCCGGCTGGCGCGAGCGGGTCTCGACGAAGCGGACCAGCAGCGGAAGCCCGCCGCGCTGGTAGGCACGGCCCAGAACCTGTGCCTCGGCGGCGATCGTTTCCTGCGTCTGCGTCGTCAGCATCCGCACCGACAGCGACGACATGTAGAAGACCAGCACAGTCGCGCAGAGCGCGAACAGGACGAGAAACAGCGCGGAAAGCCGCGCTGCCGTGGTCTTCATGATCGCGGTCAATGCCGCCACGTCATCCCGCCTTCAGCATGTAGCCGGCGCCGCGGATCGTGTGCAGCACGGGTGCGTCGAAGCCCTTTTCGATCTTGGAGCGCAAACGCGACACATGCACGTCGATGACGTTGGTCTGCGGATCGAAATGATAGTCCCAGACATTCTCGAGCAGCATCGTGCGTGTAACGACGCGGCCCGCATGACGCATCAGATATTCGAGCAGGCGAAACTCTCGCGGCTGAAGAACGATCTCCTTGCCGGCCCGCTTGACAGTATGGGAAAGCCGGTCGAGTTCGAGGTCGCCTGCACGATAAACGGTTTCGACATCCTTGGCGCCGGCGCGACGGCTCAGCACCTCGATGCGCGCCAACAGCTCGCTGAATGCATAGGGCTTGGTCAGATAGTCATCCCCGCCTGCGCGCAGGCCGGTGACGCGGTCATCGACCTCGCCCAGCGCCGAGAGGATCAGTACGGGCGTTTCCACGCCACGTGCGCGCAATCCTGCGATGACCGAAAGCCCGTCGCGCTTCGGCAGCATGCGGTCAACCACGAGCATGTCGTAATCGCCATCGCCTGCGAGGGTGAACCCGGTTTCACCGTCACCGGCGACATGGGCGTTGTGACCAGCCTCGCCGAGTGCCTTCTCGATATACTCGGCAGCCTCGCGGTCATCTTCGATAACAAGAATCTTCATGGGCCGACTATACGCAAAAAACGGGCGTGGAGAGACCGCGAAGCGGCGACGACCGTTAAAGACCGTCGCCGCGGGAGCCCCGGTGCCAAAACCAGACGCCGGCCCGGGGCTCCAAGTCTCTTCCCGGCAGACGGGGGACGAATGCCTGCCGGGACGAGAACAACGTCAGCCACGCGTGATAGGGAGCGCCACGAAACGATTGCCTTCGTCGCGGCTGATCTGGACGAGGACCGCCTTGCGACCGGCATCCTCCGCTTCCGCCACGGCTTTGGCAACGTCGTCGGAATTGGTCACCGCCATCGAATTGACGCTGACGATCACATCGCCCGCCTGGATGCCGCGATCGGCAGCCGCGCTGCCGGCCGCGACATCGGTGACGACGAGACCGTCGCCTTCCTCGGCACGCGTCACCGTCAGGCCGAAATCCTCCAGCGTGGTGTCGGTGGACGACGGCGCAGGCGCCTCACGAGAAGCCACTTGCTCCTCACCCGGCAGCTTGCCGAGTTCGACGCTCACCTGCTGCTGGGAACCCCCGCGCCACAGTGTGACGTCGACCTTGGTGTCCGGCGCATAGTTGGCGACGATGCGCGCCAACTCCCGGGGGGATGCAACCTCACGGTCGTTGACCGCCGTGATCACATCGCCGGCCCGGATGCCGGCGTCACGCGCCGGACCATCTTCCTGCGCATCGGAGACCAGTGCGCCCTTTTCATTCTTCATGCCGATCGACTCTGCGATCTCGGGCGTCACCGGCTGGATCTGGACGCCAAGCCACCCGCGCAGCACGGCCCCGCTTTCCATCAGGCTCGTCACCACGTCCTGCGCGGTCGAAGCAGGGATCGCAAACGCGATGCCGACATTACCGCCGGAAGGCGAGAAGATCGCCGTGTTGATGCCGACTACCTGTCCGGAGAGATTGAAGGCCGGGCCACCCGAATTGCCGCGATTCACGGCGGCGTCGATCTGAATGAAATCGTCGTAGGGGCCGGCGCCGATGTCGCGGCCGCGAGCCGAAACGATGCCTGCCGTGACGGTGCCGCCAAGACCGAACGGATTGCCCACGGCGACGACCCAGTCACCCACGCGCACCTTCTCGTCATCGGCAAAGCTCACATAGGTGAACTTGCGCTCTTCCTCGACTTTCAGCACCGCCAGATCGGTACGCGGGTCGGTACCGACGAGCCTTGCGTCAAGCTCCTCACCGTCATCCATCACGACTGTGAAGGTCGATCCACCCTCGACGACGTGATTGTTGGTGACCAGGAAACCGTCTTCCGAAATGAAGAAGCCCGACCCCTGGGAAACGGGGCGTGCGCGCTCGCGACGTTCGCGATGGCCGAAACGCTCTCCGCGCGGACCGCCGTCATTGCGCCAGTCGCGCTCGCCACGGAACTCGCGGAAGAAGCGATAGAGGGGATGGTCCCGCGGAAGATCCTCGAAACCCGGCATATCGAAGGAGAAATTGCCCTCGCCGCGATCCGAGACGGGTTCTACCTTGGCCTGTACGCGCACGCTGACGACAGCGGGCGTCACCTGCTCGACGACATCGGCGAAGCTCGGTGCCTGGACGCCCTCCACACGGACGGCTTCGGCCATGACGGGCGCAGTGCCGGATGCGACTGCACCGAGGCCGATCGCCCCGGCGAGGGCAACCGAAGCTGCCGTGGCCAGAAGACGCTTGCGGGTTTTAGACCCGCTATTGGTGATGTTTGCCATGACTCTGGAATCCTTTGTGAAATCCTCTTGGATGCGGATGGCTCGCATCGCTGGGTACACAGATAGGATCGCCAACCTTACGGCGCTCTTTCCGGCACATGAAACTTTGGTAATATTAGCGGCGACCGCGCACCCGCCAGATTATTCGGAACCCTTCAGGATTTCACGAAGGCGGCGTTCTTCCTCGTCGCTCAATGTCGCCGGGGCCGCACGTCGCCTTCGTGAGGCGTACACCATCAAGGCGCCGCCGCCGAGCAAAAGCAGGATTGCGGGCGTCGACCAGAGCAGTGCGTTGCGCATGCTGAATCGGGGTTTGAGCAGGACAAATTCGCCGTAGCGCGAAACCACGTAATCGATCACTTCGTCGTCGGTTTCACCGGCAAGCAGACGCTCGCGCACCAGCACGCGCAGATCGCGAGCCAGTTCGGCATCGGAGTCATCGATAGACTGGTTCTGGCAGACCATGCACCGCAAGCCGGCAGAAAGCTCGCGAGCCCGCTTCTCGAGGACCGGATCATCCAGAACCTCCGATGGCTGGACCGCGAACGCCGGCACCGTCAGGGCGAGGCAAAGAAAGAATGTTGCGATGAGGCGCTTCATTCGGCTGCGGTCTCGATGGGCCGAGCGGACCGCTCGCGCCGGGGTGCGGGAGCGCCGATCCGCAAT
>JAEWFU010000418.1 GCA_023388675.1 Pseudomonadota bacterium
CTTTGCGACTAGCCAATCTCCCCCCTCGTGGGGGAGATGTCCGGCAGGACAGAGGGGTGCAACGTAGAGCATCGACGATCTCCGGTGGCTGCTAGTCCTTCAGCGACTGTTCGCGCAGCGCGTCGGCCAGAAGGTTCAGGCCGAGCACGAACGACATGAGTGCGATCGTCGGCGGCAGCGCGGGGTGGATATGCGAGCGCAGCAGCCGGCTCGCCTCCTTGATCGCCGTCCCCCAGTCGGGGCTTTCGGGCGCAAGGCCGAGACCGAAATAGCCCAGCGTTCCGAGCAGGATCGTCGTGTAGCCAATGCGCAGGCAGGCGTCGACGATCAGCGGCCCGCGCGCATTGGGCAGCACTTCCCACAGCATGATGTACCAGGGGCTTTCGCCGCGGGTCTGGGCTGCGGCCACGTAGTCGCGCGTCTTGATGTCCATCACGAGGCCGCGGACGATGCGGAAGACGCCCGGAGACGAGGCGAAGACCACGGCCACGAAGATGTTCAGCTCGTTGGGCCGGATGGCGATGATGCCGAGTGGATCGGCGTTGAAGACGAGGCCGGCATAGACCCAGCCGCCGATCAGCAGCGTCAGCCCGATCTGGACCGCGAGCAGTTGCGGCCTGTGTTTGTAGCGCGTGTAGAACAGCGTGCAGAAGAAGATGATCGGGAACAGGAAGAACAGGCCGGCCATCGTATAGGGGATCGGCGTGTCCATGATGCCCGGCGTCACCAGCAGGTAGAACAGCAGGATCACGGGGAAGGCGAGCACGAGGTTGGCGAGGAAGGACAGGATCGTGTCCACCCGTCCGCCATAGTAGCCGGCCGGCAGGCCGAGCGTGGTTCCCACCATCAGCGCGAACATGGTCGCCGCCGGCGCGATGATCAGCACGATGCGGCTGCCGTAGACCATGCGCGAGAACACGTCGCGCGCCAGCTTGTCGCCGCCGAACAGGAAGGCCTGACCGCTCTCGCTCTCGATCGCGCCGGGCAAGGCGTCCTTCATGATGAGGAACTGCGCGAGCGGATCGAACGGGGCGATCGTCGCCGAGAACATGGCGGTGAACACCCAGAACAGGCAGATCATGACGCCGGCGATCCCGACATAGCTGTCGAACAGCTGGCCGTAGAGTCCCAGCCGGCTTTTGAATGCAAGGCTTGCGACGAGGACGGCGCCCAGCGCGATCCAGACCGGCCAGAAGCGGAACAGGACCCCGAGGATGATTTCGAAGACGCTGAGATATTCGTGCTGCATGCGACGTCGCCTCTATTGCACGCGGATGCGCGGGTTCAGATAGGCGTAGCCCACGTCGGAGATGAGCTGGGTGAAGAGCACCACGAAGACCGAAACCAGGCTGCACGCCAGCAGAAGGTCGATATCGTTGTTGCCGGCGGCTTCCACCAGGGTGAAGCCGAACCCCTGATAGCGGAACATCACCTCGACGATGACGACGCCGGTGAGCAGCCAGGGAAACTGCAGCATGATCACCGTGAAAGGCGCGATCAGCGCATTGCGCAGGGCGTGCTTGATGACCACGGCATTGAAGCCGAGCCCCTTCAGGCGGGCGGTGCGGATATATTGCTGCGTCATCACCTCGACCATCGAGGCACGCGTCATGCGCGCTATGTAGCCGATGCCGTAGATCGCCATCGTCATCACGGGCAGGGTGAAGTTGTAGAAGGTGATGCCCTGGCCGGTCGCGCTCGCAGCCGACCCGTTGAGGACACCCAGCCAGGAGGCGAAGATCACGGTGAAGATGACGCCGGAGACGTATTCCGGCGTGGCCGTCGTCGCGATCGAGGCCACGGAAAGACTTCGGTCGGTGCGCGATCCTTCGCGCATGCCGGCGAGCACGCCGATCAGCAGCGCCACCGGCACCATCACCACCATAACCCAGAACATCAGGATGCCGGTGGCGGCCAGCGAGGGGAAGAGTTTGGCTGCCACCGGAACCCGGAATTTGGTCGAGCAGCCGAAATCGCCCTGCAGGATGCCGCCGTAATAGGGTTCCGCCGGCTCGTTGCAGTAGCTGAAGCGCGGAACGGGCTGGCCGGCCGCGTTGAGATTGGGCTGCTTTTCGACCACCCCCAGCCAGCGGCCGTACCGAACGAAGAAATTGTCACGGTAGCCGTTGCGCACGAGCCACTGCTCGATGTCCTGGTCGGACGAGCGCATATCGAGCTGGCTGATCGACAGCTTGCGCAGGTTTGGTTCGAGATTGACCATGAAGAAGACGACCAGCGTCAGGCAGAACATCGTCAGGGCCATGGTGCCCAGCCGGCGTAGGATGAATGTCAGCATCGCAGCCCCTGCCTTCGAGGTTGGGGACAGCGCCTGAGCGGCCACGCGTCGGGGAAGTGAAGCGACGGAAAATCAGGAGCGGCCGTACCGCCCCTACCAATGTCTCCCGATGCGCGCCTTGTTCCCCTCGAGCGCCTTGTTGCCGCGCAGACGCCCCGTTGTCTCCGGAGTCGTCCGAATTAAATCGAAATGAACCGGAGAGGGGCGAGCGCCCCTCCCCGTCGTTGGAACAGGCTTACGCCTCGTCGAGCCAGACGTTGGACAGTTCGAGCTCGAACATCGGGTGCATGCCATGGTTCTTCACGGCCTCCACCGAGTGGTTGTAGAGGTTGCGCCAGTAAGGCTGGATGATGATACCGGAATCCTGGATGATCTGCTCGATCTCCTTCATCACCGGCTTGCGGTCCTCGTCGCTTCCTATCGTCACCGCCTTGTCGATCAGGGCGTCGAGGTCGGGGTTGGAGTAGGCCGTCTCGTTCCAGCTGCCGCCGGTGCGGTAGGCGAGCACGACGACCTGGATGCCGAGCGGACGCATGTTCCAGTTCGTCGCCGAGAATGGATATTTCGTCCAGTCGTTCCAGAAGGTCGAGCCGGGAAGCACCGTGCGCTTCACCTTGAAGCCGGCCTCGCGAAGCTGCGCGGCCACCGCGTCGCAGGTGTTCTTGTGCCAGTTCTCGTCGACCGAGATGATCTCGTGCTCGAAGTCCGCCTGGCCAGCCTCGGTGATCATCGCCTTGGCGGCCTCGACATCGCGCTCGTGGGTCCCGATCTCGACCCAGTCCGGCTGGATCGGCGCGACATGGTAGTTGTCGGCCTTGGTGCCGGCGCCATTGATGCCGAGCTGCAGGGCTGCATTGTTGTCGACGGCGAGCTGAACGGCCTTGCGTACCTTCTGGTCGTCATACGGCTTGTTTGCGACGTTCATGCGCACGGTCAGCGTGGTCGAGGTCTGCACCTCAGACTTGACGAGCCCGAGGTCGTCGAGGATTGACACGTAGTCGGCGGTCGTCTCGTAATTGGTATGGATCTCGCCGGCCTCGAACGCGCTGACTTCGGCGGACGGATCCGTGCCGTAATCGATGAACTCGATGCCGTCGAGATGGGCCTCGCCGCCCCACCACGAGCCGCTCTCGCGGCGCTTGTAGATGACGCGGTTTCCGACCTCGTAGGAGACGAGTTCGAAGGGGCCCGTGCCGATCGGATTGGCAACCCAGTCCGCACCCGTCTCGTCGAAGCTCGGATGCACCACCAGCGCCGGATAATCCGACACGCCGGGGATGATCGTCACGTCCGGCGCGCTCAGCTTCAGGCGAACGGTGTAGTCGTCGACGCGCTCCAAGGCCCCTTCCCGCAGCTTCTTCGTCTCCGGGTCGATGAGCGGGCCCAGACGCTGCGTCATCGAGTTGCCCTCGACGTTCTGGTCGCACCAGCGCTCGATATTGTAGATGACGTCGTCGGCGTTGAATTCATCACCGTTCGTCCAGGTCACGCCCTGGCGAACGTTGAAGACATATTCCGTCGCGTCTTCATTGACTTCCCAGCTCTCCAGAAGCCGCCCCTCGAAGGTCGCGTCGCGCGTGAACTTCACCAGCGGCTCGAGCGATTGACGCATCGCGTTGGCGATCTCGGACCAGTCCGCGGTGCGCGGATCCTTGTTCGCCTTGACGAACATGGAAACCTTCAGGATGCCGCCCTTCTTGGGTTCTTCCTGAGCCAGCGCCCTGGTGGGGGCCGCAAGGCCGATCATGCCGTATGCCATGGCCGTAGACGCGCCGAAGACGCTCGCCAGAGCGAGGAATTCGCGACGGTCGACCTTCCCGGCACGCGCATCGTCAGCCATCTTTTCGATATGGCCGGGCACGCGATTGCCATTGCTCTTGAAAAACTTCATCGACGTTCTCCCATTCGTTCCCAAGCTTGTTGCTTACCATTCCGCATATGGCCGGCGATGTCAAAACTCGCCGACGGCAAGCGCCGCAACGGAATGTGCAACGTTGCAGAGGTCGCAGATGGCGTAATTGCGACAAAGTTGACGCAATTTTAGCAATGGGAAAAGAATCTCGTTCGCGCGAAGATCGATTCGGCGCGAGCGTCTCATGACATTAACTGCCGCCTTCGACCGCCGATAGCGCCAGGGGTGCCGTCGTGCAATGCCAGCAAGGCCGACTGCCCTCCGCCGCGTCCCCATTGTTGACAAGCTGTCGTGAAGCCTGCCTAACTTCCGCAAGGGTATGTCGTCAGCGTCTGGAGGGCTTCATGTCGATGCGCACGGCTCGGATTTTCTCCCTCGTGGCCACGCTCTTGCTGGCATTCTCCATTCCCGTTGCAGCCCAAAGCGAACGCAGGATCGCGACGACACCGGATT
>JAEWFU010000447.1 GCA_023388675.1 Pseudomonadota bacterium
CATGTCGAAGACCTTGAGCGACGCGCCGGCGATCGCCGGCATCAGCGTGTTGGAAAAGAGGTAGGGACGCGAACGCTGGCGCAGCCAGTCGACCACCTCCTTCTTGCCCGAAGTGTAGCCGCCCGAAGCGCCGCCCAGCGCCTTGCCCAGCGTGCCGGTGATGATGTCGATCCGCCCCTCGACGCCGCAGTGTTCGACCGAGCCACGCCCGTGGGCGCCGACGAAGCCGACAGCGTGGCTGTCGTCGACCATCACCATCGCGCCGTACTCCTCGGCGAGGTCGCAAACGCCGCGCAAATTGGCGATGATGCCGTCCATCGAGAAGACGCCATCGGTAGCGATCAGCCGGAACCGCGCATCCCTGGCCTCTTCGAGGCGCGCGCGCAGCTCCCCCATGTCGTTGTTGGCATAGCGGTAGCGCCGCGCCTTCGAAAGCCGTACCCCGTCGATGATCGAGGCGTGGTTGAGCGCATCCGAGATGATCGCATCCTCTTCGGAAAGCAGGGTCTCGAACAGGCCGGCATTGGCGTCGAAGCAGGAGGAATAGAGGATCGTGTCCTCCATGCCGAGAAAAGCTGAGATGCGCTCTTCAAGCTGCTTGTGCTCCTCCTGGGTGCCGCAGATGAAGCGCACGGACGCCATGCCGTAGCCATAACGATCGAGCGCGGACTTGGCTGCGTCGCGCAGCTCCTCGCTGTCGGCCAGCCCCAGATAGTTGTTGGCGCAGAAATTGAGGACCTTGCGGCCGCCCACCTCGATCTCGGCAGACTGCATCGACGAGATGACTCGCTCCGCCTTGTAGAGCCCGGACTCCTTGAGCCCTGCGAGTTCTCCGGAGAGATGTGCGATAAAGTCTTGCGCCATGATTCGCCTCCGACAGGTGTTGTGCGACTCTCGCGCCGACGCGGTTCGAAATCCACCGGGAATCCGAACCGATAGGCGATAGCCGGCAGTTAGCGCGATGCAGTAGATCGGGAACAAGCAAATGTTAGGACTGGCCCGATATCGTCGGCTTACGCGAAGGCAGGGACGGGTTGCGGTGGCGGAAGTACAGGCAGACAACGGAGAACACGAAGCCATCCTCAAGATGCGCATGGATGCGATGCTCAATTCATCGCCCGCGTCTTTCCTGAGCCTAGTTGGTGCATTCTTCGCGGTTTATGTCTACTGGTCACCATCGACCGCCCTGCCGTTGATCGTATGGCAATTTGTCATCGTCGGTGTCGCGGTCACAAATCTCGTGTCGACCCTGCTTTACGCACGCGGGCTGCCGGCGCGCTGGGATGCGAGATCCTGGGCCCGTTTCGTCTGCATCATGCACCTGATCTCCGGGCTGGCCTGGGGCGTCGGCGGCGCCTGGATGCTGACATTCGCCAACGAGAACCAGGCTGTGTTGACGCTGTCGATCGGCATGGCGGCGGTTACGGTGTCGATCCCCTCGGTCGTTTACCTCAAGGCGTACAATCTGTTCCAGCTGCCGATTTTCTGGATCTATGCGCTTGGGCTCGCGCTCAGCACGCTGCAGTTCAAATGGTTGATCGCTTTAGGCTTTTTCCTGATGGGCGCATTTGCCATCATCATCGGTCGCGGTCTCGGTGACCAGCTTTCCAACGCTCTCCATTTGTCGCTGGAAAACAGGCGGCTGGCCGAACGTCTCAAGGAACGCGGCGCGGAACTGGAAGCGGCCAACCGGCAGCTCGAGATTGAAAGCCATACCGACCCGCTTACCGGCGTCGCCAATCGGCGCCGTCTGATGAGCTTCGCGCGAGCGGTGCGCGGCCGTTGCGCGATCCTCGTCATCGATATCGATCACTTCAAGTCCTACAACGACAGCTTCGGTCATGTCGAAGGCGACACCTGCCTCGTTGCGGTTGCCGGCGCATTGGAGCGCAGCATTCGGCCGGATATGGACCTTCTCGCCCGTCTCGGCGGCGAGGAGTTCGCGGTGGTCCTCGACAACGTGAGTGCTGAAGAGGCCTTGTCGATGGCCGAAAGAATGCGCGCTAACGTCGAGACCCTGAAATCGGCGCACAGGGCGCGTATAAAACGGGAAGTGACGGTGAGCATCGGCCTCGCGGTACGCGGCGCGGATGAGAACAAGTCGCTTGTTGCGCTGATGGAACAGGCGGACGCGGCCGTCTATCGCGCGAAATCGGATGGCCGCAACCGGGTCTGTGTCGACGAAGTCTCGGCGAACCGCAACGTTGCCTGACAGGCTACCGCCGCTCGTAGCCCTTGCCGTAATGGCGCTCGATACGCGACTGGATCAGTTCGAAACAGATCGACAGCGCCCAGTAGATGATGGCAGCCGCGATCAGCATCTCGAAGACGCGGAAATCCCGCCGCCCGATAATCTGCGCCGTACGCGTCAGTTCCCACACGCCCATCACCGACACCAGAGACGAATCCTTCAGCATCGCGATGAACTGGTTGCCGGTGGGCGGGACGATCAGGCGCATGGCCTGCGGAAACACAATCTTGCGGAAGGTCAGGCGCGGTGGCAGGCCGAGCGCCTTGGCGGCGTCGTGCTGGCCGTGCGGTACGCCCAGTATGCCTGCGCGGAAAATCTCTGCGAGATAGGCACCGTAGCATAGCGACAGGGCGAGTATGCCCGAGGGCACTGCGTCGAGCGCGAATTGCGGACCGAGCTGCGGCAGGCCGAGATAGATCAGGTAGACCTGCAGGAGCAGCGGCGTGCCGCGAAAGAACGAGGTGTAGAAGGTGGAGGCCGCATAGGCCGGGCCGAAACTGGAGAGCCGGGCGAGCGCCGCGGTCATGGCGAACACGCAGGCCACAGCGATCGAGATCGCCGAGACGTAGAGCGTGGTCACCGCCCCGGTGGTTATCATGTAGGCGATATTGGAAACGCCGTCCTGGCTCTGCTCGAACCAGATGCCGAAATCACGATTGAAGCTGTTGACGAACGCGATGAACAGCAGCAGCAGTTCCAACCATACGGTCAGCACCTGCAGCCAGAACGGCAGGAGCCGCAGGGCGATGATGTTCACCCACACCGCACCGGCGACGAGAAGTCCCGTCAGCACATGAAGCAGCCATCCCGGCTCCGCGCCTTCGCCGGTCGCGCCGCCGGTCAGCGGCGCAATGAGACCGCCGACGCGGGTGCCTCCGAGCTGCAGCCAGACGAGCAGGATTGCCAGGAATCCAATCGCCAACGCCTCGACGAGCGATGGCTTGGCCGCGTCGAGCCAGGATCGCGCGGGTGGTTCCTCGCGCGATCCTGCCTGGCTTGTCGCTGCCGTCACCTCAATCCGCCGTGGTCAGGTCGACGCCGTACCACTTCTCGGAGAGCGCCGTGAGCGTGCCGTCTTCGTGCATCGCGCCGACGATCTCGGCGATCTTCGCATCGAATTCGGCATCGCCCTTGTCGGTGGCGACCGAAAGCGGTTCGTAGAAGGCAGGGTCGCCCACCACCTTCATCGGGTAGCCGTTCTTGATCGCTTCCTGAATGGTCGGCAATGCGGAGAATACGGCATCCACACGCACGCCGTCGCCCAGTCTCAAATCGTCGAAGGCGTTGGTATCGGTCTCGTAGGTGCGGATTTCGCCTGCCGTCACCTGATATTCGAATGGCGGGGCGCCCTCGGCATCGATCACGAGGTCCTTGTTGAGATAGGCATCGTAGGTGCAGCCGCCGCAGGTGCCGATCACCTTGCCGTCAAGGTCGGCAAAAGTCGCCGCCGACGAGTCCGTGTGCACGGCGAACGACGCAGGCGTGTAATAATAGACGGCGGGGAAGCTGAGCACCTCGGCGCGCGCGGCGGTCGGCGTCATCGAGCCGACCGACATGTCCCACCGCCCGGCCCATCCACCGGC
>JAEWFU010000466.1 GCA_023388675.1 Pseudomonadota bacterium
CCGATACTCATCCCGAGTGGTCTTGCTCCAGGGCATCGCGATCTCCTTCGAATCTTTGCAAATCCGATGGAATCACAGCCAAGCCAGATCACTCACCTCTTTTTCGGTCAGGCTCTCAGGATGAGGAAGGTGGGTTGATCGCACCCGCTCAAGCTGGGCTCGATGGATGGCATTGAAGCGATCCTCGAGCCCACGAGCTTGCAAAAGCAACGCACAACGATCCTCATCCTGAGGTGCGAGCGCAGCGAGCCTCGAAGGACGCACGTCATTTCCGCTGCGAAACACTTGGCCTTGCCGCAAAGGGGCCGCAACTGCGCGCCATCAACGAGCCGGATGCGACGGACAAGGGAGGGTGAACAATGCGGATCGTTGCAGCACTTGCGATGCTCGCCGTTTCGGCTGGAAGCGCGACGGCGTCGGGAGGACTGTCGTGCGCTGCCGATGGCGAGTCGGCCATGTCGCTGGAGGGCGGCGTATCGCGCGGCATGGGTGGTGCGCTGTTCAACTTCGCCGGCAAGCTGGAAATCAAGTCCCCCGGCGTGGCCGAGGACCTGCGCGTCACCGAATTTTCCCGCGAGCATGTGGCGCAATACTGGCTGGATGGCGAGGCGCTGAAGCTGCGGCTGTACCGCGAACGGGAGGATGGTCCGCACGGTTACGTCGAAGTGTTGGTGGAAACGGCACTCGGGGACGAGGGAAGCGGGGAGGGCGAATACCTCGTCACAGTCTATGACATGACGAACGCAGTCGCCAGCGAGGCTGAACCAGCGCGGTTCACCGGTCCGATTGGCTGCTCGGTGGAGTAGTCAGCCCGCCACGTCGATGACGCCGCAGTCACCCGTTTCGGTACCGAAGGCGATCCGCCGCCCCTCGGCATCCCACGCCATGGAGGTCACCGCGCCATTGCCTGCGCGACGCAGCAGCACTTCCTTCTGGTCGGCGACGCGGCCAGCAAGCACCATGCCGTCGGCATAGCCGATCGCCACGATCTCGTCGGTCGGGTGGAAGGAGACCGCCGTGACCATCGCGTCGCCGCGTGTGCCCAGTTCAACCGGCGCCTTGCCGATAGGGCCATCTTTAGTGAGGAAAGGCCACACCACGGCTGCGGGCGCGCCCGAACTCGCCAGCCAGCGGCCCTTGGCGCTCCACGACAGCGACTTCACCTTGGAAGGGTAGCCTGCCATGCGCATGTGCTTGCCGTCCGCCAGCTTCCAGCCATGAAGCGCGTTTTCCTGCATGGTGGTGACGAGGAAATTGCCGTCGGGCGAGAAGGTCACGCCGGTATGCGCGCCGGCCCATTCAAGCTCGGTCGGCTTGCCGTCGGCCGCTGGAAAATGCAGCGTGGCACCATTGTAGCGGGCGACCGCGATACGCATACCCTTCGGAGCGAAGGCCAGCCCCTCGACGCTGCGCGGATGGACCACTTCTTTGAGCTTGCCGTCAGGCAGTTTCACCCATGCCGTCTTGCCGCTGGCAAAAGCAACGGCACCGCGCGGGCCGGTCGCTACGCTCGTCATCCATTTGCGACCGATTTCAGCGATCTGCTCGATCGAGCCGTCTGCGCCAATGCTGAGGACCTTGCCGTCCTCGCCGCCGCTTACAAGCCGCTTGCCATCGGGATCGGGCGTAGCGGCCAGCAAACCGTCATGCGCTTCCACCCACTTGTGGCCGTTGTCGAGCCGGTGGATCATGCCGTCGGCGAGCGCGAAATGCGGGATGCCGGCAAGCCAGCAGGCGGCGACACAATGGCCGTCGAGATCAAGGGGTGCGACTGTGGGCATCAGGCCTGGCAAGCCTCGAAGGTGCGCTTGAGGCGTTCGGCGTCGAGCTCGCGGCCGATGAAGACCAGCCGGCTTTCATGCTGCTCGTCATCCTTCCAGGCTCGCTGGTGGTCTCCTTCGAGGATCATGTGGACGCCCTGCACCACATAGCGGTCCGGGTCGTCCTTGAGCGCGATTATGCCCTTCAGCCGCAGTATGTTCGGCCCGTCCAGCTGGGTGGTCTTCTCCAGCCACGGGAAGAACTTTTTCGGGTCCATTTCGCCGCCGCGCAGCGAAATCGAGGTCACGCCGACATCGTGGATCGGCGAAACGCCGTGGCCGTGATGGTGATGGTCGTGATCGCAATCCGGCCCACATTCGTGATCGTGGTCATGATCGTGCGCGTCGAGAAAATGTGGGTCGTTGTCGAGCGCCCGCGACAGGTCGAACGCGCCGCGGTCGAGCACTTCGTTTAGCGCAACACCCGAGCGCTCGGTCTTGTGGATCTTTGCCGCAGGGTTGATGGCGCGCACGGCGGCCTCGACGTCACGCAGTTCGTCCTCGGTCACGAGGTCGGTCTTGTTGAGCACGACGACGTCGGCAAACGCGATCTGGTCTTCGGCCTCTCTGGAATCTTTCAAGCGCAGCGGCAGGTGCTTCGCGTCGACCAGGGCGACGACGGCGTCGAGCTTGGTCTTGGACCGCACGTCGTCGTCCATGAAGAAGGTTTGCGCGACCGGCGCCGGATCGGCGAGGCCGGTCGTCTCGACTAGAATCGCATCGAAACGGCCTGGTCGCCGCATCAGGCCCTCGACGGTGCGGATCAGGTCGCCGCGCACCGTGCAGCATATGCAGCCATTGTTCATCTCGTAGATTTCCTCGTCGGACTCCACGATCAGGTCATTGTCGATGCCGATCTCGCCGAACTCGTTGACGATGACGGCATAACGCTTGCCGTGGTCCTCGGTGAGGATGCGGTTGAGCAGGGTCGTCTTGCCTGAACCGAGATAGCCGGTGAGAACCGTCACCGGAATTTGGGCTTGTGCCTGCGCCATGGATGCCTCTCGCGCAAAAAATGAAGTGTCGTGGCGTCCATATAGGACGTCGGCGGACGGATTGCACGCGGTCAGCTCGGCCACTTTTCCTTAGGCCAGTCACGGTTGGCGTGGATAACCCGCAAAACCGTGATGGCCGTGTCGGCATTGGAATAGGCTACGATATAGGGGGTTCCCGCCACCGACTTTTCGTAAGTCCCGCTAACGCGGCCCGGCCGTCCGGTAGGATGTCTGCCAAGCGCTTTGATTGCCGCATCGATGCGCTCGGCAACCAGTCGGGCGGCGTGAGGGTCC
>JAEWFU010000005.1 GCA_023388675.1 Pseudomonadota bacterium
TAAGGCCACTCGCCATTGCCGAGCGACCGAACCGCCTCGACGATGCGGGTAAAACTTTCTTTCGCACGCGTGACGCTATGGCGTCCCCGGACATAGCCGTGAACGAGGCCGGTCTCCTCCAGCCAGAGTGCCTTGCCACCCGCCGCAAGAATGCGATCGCGATAGCTCTCGCCGTCGGATGACAGCGGATCGCATTGCGCGGTGATGGCCACCGTCGGTGGCAGATCGGAAAAATCGCCGTCGGCCAGCGGCGCGAAGCTGGGGTCGGCCGAAACGTCACGCCCGCCTGCGCGCTTTCTGGCATAGAAGGCGACATCGCGGGCGCTCAGCATCGGCGCTTCCGCATGTCCTACGTAAGACCCTCGAGTCGGGTCGCCGCCTAACCCCGGATAGATAAGCACCTGCCCGACAGGCCGGCTCGGGCCTCGCCTGCTTGCATGGGCCACGGCCGCTGCAAGATTGCCGCCGGCGGAATCACCAGCCAGCACGACGCGCCGGCCGAACCTTGCAGACATCCACCCGAACGCCGCCACCGCATCCTCGAATGCTGCCGGATGCACATATTCCGGCGATAGACGATAGTCGACCGACACCACGGAATAACCCGTCCGCTCGCACAATTCGGCGCAGACATCGTCGTGGCTATCGAGCCCGCCGAGAATGAAGCCGCCGCCGTGGAAATAGAGCACGACCGCCGCATCGTCCGGCTCGCGGCGGCTGTAAATTCGCACCGGAATCGTGCGCCCCTCGGCCTCGATGCCCGTGGTCTCAGCGCTGACGCCGTCAGGATAACCGGCAAAGAAGGCCCGGCACATCCGATCATAGATCGCGCGCTGCTCGGCGATACCATGGTCGATCGTATCGGGCGGATAGAAGCTGTTCGTTCTTTCGATGAACGCGCGTGTCTCGGCGTCTATCAGCTTGTCGTAGGCAGGCACTTACCGTCCCTTCCAGACGGGATCACGCTTTTCCGCGAAGGCGCGGAAACCCTCCATGCCGTCTTCAGAATCGTAGAGTTCATCCACCGTGCGGAACTGGCGTTTCGTTATGCGGTTCATCGCGTCCTGGAACGTCAGCGCCTCGGCCGCCCGCGCCACTTCCTTGATCGAGGCAAACACCAGCGGCGGCCCGGAGGCGAGCAGCCGCGCCACATCCCACACGCGTTCCTCAAGTTGATCAGCAGGGTGCACCTCGTTGACCAGCCCCCACCGATGCGCTTCCAGCACATCCATCCACCGCCCGGTCAGCAGCAGGTCCATGGCCACGTGATAGGGGATACGCTTGGGAAGCTTCACCGTGGCCGCATCCGCCAGCGTCCCGGCGCGGATTTCAGGCAGGGCGAAGGACGACGTTTCGGACGCGTAGATCAGGTCGCACGCCAGCGCCAGCTCGAAGCCGCCGCCGACGGCCATGCCGTGCACGCAGGCGATCACCGGCTTGTTGAGGTCGCGCAGTTCCTGCAAGCCACCGAAGCCGCCCACGCCGTAGTCGCCGTCCACGGCATCGCCGGAAGCCGCAGCCTTGAGATCCCACCCTGCCGAGAAGAACTTGTCGCCCCCGGTCTTGACGATCGCAACGCGCAGGGCGGTATCGTCGCGAAAGGCTTTGAAGGTCTCACCCATCAGCCGGCTGGTGGCCAGATCGATCGCGTTCGCCTTGGGCCGGTCGAGGGTTACTTCCAGTATCGCCCCGTCCCGGCGGGTCTTTATCACATCGCTCATTGGTCTACTCCCTTGTCACCAGCAACGCGTCGGCGATCCAGGCGCCTTCACCCTCGGCGCATACGATCAGCGGGTTGATATCCAGTTCCTCGATATGTGCCGCATGGCCGGCCGCGAAGGCGGCAATCCCAAGGATAACATCGACGGCCGCGCCGATATCCGCCCTCGACCGTCCGCGATAGCCGTCGAGCAACGGAAAGAGTTTCAGCCCACGCAGCGCCGCCTCGACTTCCTCGCGCGTGGCGGGCAACAGCAGCGTCGCCGAATCCCTGAGCAGTTCCACCAGCACGCCGCCCGTGCCCAGCGTCATGACCGGCCCGAAGAGCGGATCGCGGGTCACGCCGGCGATCAGCTCGCCGACGCCGCCCTCTATCATGCGCTCTACATGGACCCGGCCCGAATGCCGGAGCAGGTCTGCGGCGGCTGCCTCCACGGAGGCCGCATCGATCAGATGAAGCCGCACCGCACCGTGCTCGCTCTTGTGCGCAAGCCCCAGCGCCTTGAGCGCGACCGGATAGCCGATCTCGTTCGCGGCGGCGGAAGCTTCCTCCACTGTCGTGGCCGCCCACCCGGCGGGCACCGGCAGTCCGCACGCGGCAAGCGTCGCCTTGGCTGCAGCTTCGTCGGCCTGTGACCTGTCGGGCTTCGCCAGCAAGGACGACACCGGTTGCTGCAGTTCGATACCCCCACCCCTTACCCCTCCCCACAAGGGGGAGGGGAATTCTGAGGCGCTGACGACCCCCTCCCTCTTGTGGGGAGGGGTAAGGGGTGGGGGTATGTACGGGTGCAACGGCCCTGCCCCGACGGGCAGAGAAATCGGTCGCCGCCATGCCTCGCCGATGAACGCCGCGGCCTCCGCCGCGTCGAGCGCCTCGGCAATCCCGGAAAGCGGGACGATGCCCCGCGCGAGCAGTCCCGCGCAGTAGTCTTCCGGCAGGTTTTCCGGTAGCGAGGCGACAATCGCACCCCGGGCATCATTTGCCGTTAGCGCCGCCTCGAACGCGTTGACCGTCGGCCACCAGTCGGCATCCGAGCAGCGGTCGACGCGCGGAAAGTCGAGAACCAGCATGTTGAGATCGAACCCGCCCGCCACGAAAGCGGTGAATGCCGCCGACATCGCCGGTTCGTCGTTCCAGATGAAGGTGTGGTAGTCGAGCGGATTGGCGACCGCTACCAGCGGCCCCAGCGTGGCGCTGACGGCATCTTTATGCACTCCCGACAGCGGCGGAAACGTGATGGCACGGCCATGCGCGGCGTCCGCGACGACCGAGGCTTCGCCGCCCGAACAGCTCATCGAGGAGAGGCAGCGGCCAGTCAGCGGCCCCGCCGCATGCAGCAGTTTCAGCGTATCGAGGAAAGACGGGATCGTGTCGACCCGCGCGATGCCGAGCCGTTTGAGAAAGGCTGTCGACGCCGCATCCGACCCCGCCAGGGACGCCGTATGCGAGACCGTCGCCACCTGCGCCTGTTCGGAACGTCCCACCTTCATCGCCACGACCGGCTTGCCGAGTTCGCGCGCCCGCGCGGCCAGCCGTTCGAAACCGTCAACCGAATCGAAGGCTTCGATGTGAAGGCCGAGCGCCGACACCCTGTCGTCCTCGATCAGGCCAAGTGCTATTTCGGACAGGCCGGTCTGCGCCTGGTTTCCGGCGGTCATCAGATAGGCGATGGGCAGGCCGCGCCGCTGCATCGTCATGTTGATGGCGATGTTGGACGACTGTGTGATGATCGCGACGCCACGCTCGCCCGGCGCGAGCCTGCGCCCGCCATGCTGGTCCGGCCACAGTGGTGCGCCGTCGGCGTAGTTGATGAGGCCGTAGCAGTTGGGGCCGATCACCGGCATGTCGCCCGCCGCATCGAGCAGTTCGACATGGAGCCGCGCCCCATCGGCGTCGTCCGCCGATTCCTTGAAGCCCGACGCGAAGCAGACCGCACCGCCGGCACCACGCAGGGCAAGTTCCTCCACCATCCCGACCGTCAGGTATCGGTTGACGCCGATGAAGGCCGCATCGGGAGTGCCCGGCAGATCGGCAATCGAGCGATACGCCGTAACGCCGCCGACCTCATCCTTCGAAGGATGAACCGGCCATATCGCGCCGGCGAAACCCATTTTCAGGCACTCGCGCACGACATTGGTGCCGAAGAAGCCGCCGCCGATCACGGCGATCGAACGTGGCCGCAACAGGCGTGACAGATTTCGACTGCCAGCCCTCATCATGCCACCCCTTTCGCTTCTACTGCGCCCGCTTCCGGCAATTTCGAGGAAAGCCGTTCGATCTCCACCGCATAGGCGGTCAGCGCGCTGGAACCATTCGGGCTCAGCGCATAGATCCCAGTCTGGACACGCTCGAACCATCCGTAGTGATTATCAGCCATCAGCCGGCGCGCATGGACGATCCCCGTCACCTGCGCAACCTCGGCCGCCTTCGTCGGCCCGAGCCGATCCAGCAATGCGAGGCATACCAGCGCCTCCTGCCGATAGGCGGTTACGAGGTTGCGGCGCGTCATGCCGCCGGTGTTGGGGTCGCCCACGAGCCGCGCGAACTCCCGCAGCAGGCGCGCCTTGCGCGGCTTCGACTGGCGCGGCTTGTAGGGCTCGGGATCACAATGGACCTCAACGAACTCATCCTGCAGACGCACCGTGATGAGCCCCAGCCCAAGCCGCCGGCACAGCTTCCGATTGTCAGCGAGCGCCTTCAGAAACGGGCGTCCGGACCCGAGCGGCACGGCGACGTAAACGACGTCGGTGATGGCCTGCCGCTCCACCGCCTGATGAAACAGCGAGAGCGAAAACCCGGCCTTGAGCTCGACGACGACCGGCTCTTTCCCGTCGCGCATGGCGACCACGTCGGCAGCTCCCACCTCGCCCTTCACCGTATAGCCCTGCCCTTCGAGCAGGCGCTTGACCGGCAGATAAAGGTCGCTCTCCTTGATGCCGCCTCGGGCCATTCCGCCTTTATCCCCCCACTTCGCGCAGCAGCGCTCGCGAAATGATGTGCCGCTGGATTTCGCTCGTGCCCTCCCAGATACGTTCCACGCGCGCGTCGCGCCAGATGCGCTCGAGCGGCAGCTCGTCCATCAGGCCCATGCCGCCATGGATCTGGATTGCCTCATCGGCGACGAAAGTCAGCATCTCCGTCGCCTTCAGCTTGGCCATGGCCATGTCCTGATCGGTCACGGTGCCTGCATCGTATTTCCAGCCTGCCTCGAACGTCAGCAGGTTTGCCGCCTTCAGCTCCATCGCCATATCGGCTAGCTTGAAGGAGACACCCTGGAATTTGCCGATCTGCTGGCCGAACTGCTGGCGTTGCGCTGCATAGTCGATCGCGTGGCCAAGCGCGCGCTCGGCGCGGCCGAGACAGGTTGCCGCCACCTGCAACCGCGTGGCGCCGAGCCAGGAATTCGCGACCTCGAACCCCTTGTGCACCTCCCCCAGCACCTGGCTCGCGGGCAGCCGGCAAT
>JAEWFU010000006.1 GCA_023388675.1 Pseudomonadota bacterium
CGGCACCGGAGGCAATCGTCTGGCCCGGACAATCACCCGGATCGGCACCCCCATCTGCCCAGGCGATGGCCCAGATGCCCATCATGCACTAAGATTGAAACCGGACCACCCTATGGGGTCAGGCCAAATTGGCGCATTTTTATGAGCAGCAGGGCAAACATCTGATTGTTGACGTAGACGACTACATCGCAACCCCTAAGCCTGATGGTTATCGGAGCCGTCATGTGATTCTGAAATTTCAGGGCGATGGAGATGACGCGATCTACAACCGACAAAATGTCGAGGTACAGATTAGGTCCAAAGCACAGCACTCTTGGGCAACCGCCGTCGAAGCAGTTGGCCTCATCAAGCATCAGAACATCAAGGGTGGTGATGGAAGCTCTCAATGGCGCCGTTTCTTCGAGTTGATGTCATCCGAGATAGCCTATGATGAGGGGATGCCCCCATGCCCATCGGCCCCCCATGATCGCAAGTCGGTGCGTGAAGAACTGCGCGAGGTCTCAAACGATCTTGGCGCAGTGAGTATGCTTGAAACTCTGAATCGGTCCTTCCAGAGATATGGCACTTTGGGCACCAGCGGTGCGCGCTACTTCCTCTTGCAGTTTGATTATAAAACCCAAAAGGTGACGGTGGAGCCTTTCTTTGAGTTTTCGAAGGGTTCCGAACGCTATGTCGATGCGGAAGCGCGCCAGACAGATCGCAATTCTGTCTTGGTGGAAGTCAACGGCATAGACGAATTGAAGGCGGCATTTCCCAACTACTTCCTTGATGTGCAAGAGTTCACTTGGCGATTGCGCGGAGCAATTTCGCCCAGAACGCAGTCTCGCAATCCGATAGTTAGGAAAGCAGCCGAAGTGCGATGGGATTTGTCGTGGATTAAAGATTGGCAGTCTTTGCGCGGCAAGCGGCGTTAGTCGGTCGACCGATACTTCGGGAACCGATGACCCCTTCTAATGCGCGTTCGAACGCGTGGTTGAGTTTAAGCTCCTAAGCGGCTTTTTTTGAACTGCTGGGATTGTTCCTTCTGGCATAAGCCAGCCGCCTGCCTACAAGACAGTCAAGGATCGCGCCTGTCCCAGCAAACCTACCCCCTCTCAACCTCCGGCCCCTCGCCACCACTCCACGTAAGCACAAACGACTCGCCGCGCATCACGCTTTTGATACAGGAGGGTTTCAGGGCCGCGAGGCACACGCCGCCGGCGTGGCGCACCGAGGGGTAGCGGATGCCGACCAGATCCCTGGCGCGGATGTCCACCGCGAAGGCCTGCCCGGCCGGGTAGCCCACCAGCGGGTCGGGGTTCAGGCTTACGGCGCCGCGGTGCTCGAACAGGCATGCCATCGGGCCGGCGATATGGGCCATCAGTTGCACATATTGGGTGACATTCTCCGTCTCGCCGGTGTTCTTCAGTTCGCGGCCGAGGTGAAAGGCGATTTCGGCTAGGCAGGTTTCAATGGCGAGTGCGGCATACCATGCGCCCCGACCTTCCCGGTTGAACCGGTTGCCGCCGATGCGCGTGTAGGAAAACGCGGCGTTGACGAAGGACCAGCCATACCCGAACGTCTCCGTCAGCAGCTCCCTCTTGTCGACCTCGTCGAGATGACCGTCCTGCCCCAGCAGCCGGTTGCTGGTTCTGGCCTCCAGCCTGTCCAGTATCGCCTTCTCGCCCTCGTCGTCGCAGAGTGGCGCGATGGCCGGCTCATCGACATACGCGCTGGACAGGAGACGGTGCGTATTCTGCTCGTCGATGAACTGGACGTCGAAAGCGCTCACGCGCCACCCCTGAGCGCATCGATGTGGCGGCGCATCCGCACCATTTCGGGAATGCCGTCCCGCACCATCAGCTCCACCGGCGCCCTGCCGTCAAAACCCTGATTGGCGCGTTTCGGCCATTCATAGGTCAGCGGTCCGTTGAAGAGCAGCCGCAGCCCCTTGAACAGGCCGACCAGAAGGCTCGCCCGCATCTCCTGGTCCTGGTTCAGCGCGCCGGAGAAGGTGCCGCCCTTCATGCGCGACCATGTCCGCACGTTCACGCCGGCCAGCGCGGCCGCCTCCTCGTTGGTGAGGTTCCAGAGCGCTGCGATGCGCGTTAGCGCCTTGACGATAGCTGCCCGCTCGTCGGCTTCCGACACGTCGAGCAGTTCGTCAGATGTGACAGGTTGTGCCATGCCGAAGTCTCCTTGCCAAATGGCAATATAATCCTCGCCATATGGCAAGTCAAGAAAACAGCGGCCTCACCACGGCAGTGAACTCAGGTTAGCGATATTTCGTCGATCCCCACTCCGACCGCTCCGCGGCCACCTCTCCCCCGTTCGACGGGGGAGAGGAAAACACCAGCCGAACCGCTTGACGCCCTTCCTCTCCCCCAAATTTTGGGGGAGAGGTGGCTTGCCAAGCAAGACGGAGTGGGGGCTTTGCGCGCGACGTTAATCCGAGTTCGTTGCGCTGCCGCTTCACTCCACCCGAGGCGCATCCGGCCCGAAGGCGCACAGGAAGATGCGCACCGCCTCCTCGGCGTGGCTGCGCAGTTCAGCCGGTTTCGGGATTCCAGCATCACCCAGCATCATTGCCGCGTTTGTCGACGCTCCCATCAGTATCCAGTTGAACTGAACGGCCGCCGCGTTCGGGTCCGGCGTCGCAAGCTGCCCGATCCGCGTATAATGCGCAAAGACCCGTTCGAGCCGGCGGATCGCGTGCCCGGGCCCGTTGTCATGCAGCGATCGGCCGAGTTCCGGAAACCGCTCCACCTCGCCGATCACCATGCGCCGCAACCGCATCAGGCGCGGGGTCAGCACGACAGTGAGCTGATCCACCGCCAGCTGCATCAGGAATTCGCGAACCGGCCGATCGTCGAACCCATCCGCTTCATCTTCACGGATTTCGCGAGCTGCCCCCCCGGTCATCGCCTCGACAACCTGGATGAACAGCGCCTCCTTGGAATGGAAATGCGCATAGACCGTCTGCTTCGAAACCCCGGCGTGCTCGGCCACCGCATCCATATTGGCGCCCAGGAAACCGTTGTGCAGGAACACCTCTTCCGCCGCCGCGACGATCTTCTCGCGGCTTCTTCGTGTGCGGGTGGCGGCTCCGTTCGACATGACACCTGCTCTTGGCATGATCCGGCAAAGCATACCACGAGCGCTTGACAAATCAAACTGGACCGTCCAGTCTAATTAATAATCTCATGGAGACTGCCAATGGCCAGCCATACCGAACTGAGCTGCACCTGCGGAAAGGTCGCGATGCGCGTCGAGGGCGCGCCGATCCTCACCGCCGAATGCCTGTGTTCCGACTGCCAGAAGGCCGGCGCGTTCTTCGCCACCCTGCCCGGCGCGGAACCGATCGTCGACGAGAAGGGCGCGACGTTCCACGTCGTCTACCGCAAGGACCGGGTCGGCTGCGTGAGGGGCGCCGAGTTCCTTCGCGAACACCGCCTCACGGCCGATACGAAGACCCGGCGCGTCGTCGCCACCTGTTGCAACACGCCGATCTTTCTCGATTTCACCAGCGGGCACTGGCTGGATCTTTTCGGCACGCTCTGGCCCGAAGGCACCCTGCCCCCGCTCGACCTGCGCACCATGACCCGCGACACACCGCCCGGCGTCCAGTTCCCGAACGACGTGCCCAACCCGAAGTCCCATAATTTCGGCTTCTTCGCGAAGCTGCTCATGGCGTGGGCCGCCATGGGCTTTCGCGTCCCGAAGATCGACTATGTGAAAGGCACCCTCGATGCCCGCTGAACAGGACAAGATCGAGATCGAGAACGTCGTCTCGCCCGGCCGGACCGTGCGGGTCGACCGCGCCAAATACGAAGCGATGCGCGACGCGCTGCTCGCCGTCCTGCCGCGTTCCTCGCCGGGACTCACGGTAGCGGAGGCCAAGGCAAAGCTGCTGCCGCTGCTGCCCCAAAGCCTCTTTCCGGGTGGAGACAAGGCCGGCTGGTGGCTGAAGGCCGCGCAGCTCGACATGGAAGCCAAGGGCACGATCCTGCGCGACAGTCCCAAGCCGGTAAGGCTTCGCCTGCCCGATTAGATGGAAAGGCCGACCTGATCCGATTGGCAGTTTCGGGTGGAGCCTGCGACCCCACCCGGCCGCCGCGAAGCCAGTGCGACCTTCTTCACACACTGCCGCCGCGAAATTTACGATCACTGCGGATTTATCGGACTAGTCCTTGTTCCCGGTATCGAAATAGGCAAGAAAAGTCGTAAGTTGACCCATCGTAGGCTGCTTGCTGATCGAGCGATACTCGGGCGCGGCTGGGTCGATCGCGTGGCGTGGGTGTAATGGAAAATCCATTCGAGGCGAGAAAGTCGAAGGCCCCGCGGGCGACGCGTCTGCTCGCCATCGATGCTTGGATCGATTCCAGCCTCTACGAAGCGGGCTTCAAGGCGCGCGAAGCCTGGGAAAACATCACCATCTTCTTCCGCCGCTTCCGGGTGACCGGCTGGCGGCGCGCGCTCGTCGAGCTTGGCAGTGAAGGATTCACGCTCGGCACCGTGGGCACGATCGTCATGCTGGCACTCGCGCTGCCCGCCTTCGAGGAAACCGCCAAGGATTGGCGCAGCCAGGGCGACTATGCCGTCACCTTCCTCGACCGCTACGGCAACGAGATCGGACAACGCGGCATCATCCAGCGCGACTCCGTGCCGGTCGACGAGATACCCGACCATGTCATCAAGGCGGTTCTGGCGACCGAAGACCGCCGGTTCTTCGAGCATTTCGGCATCGACTTCATCGGCCTCGCCCGTGCCATGGGCGAAAACGTGCGTGCCAACTCGGTCGTCCAGGGCGGCTCCACCATTACCCAGCAGCTCGCCAAGAACCTGTTCCTGACGAATGAGCGCTCGGTCGAGCGAAAAATCAAGGAAGCCTATCTCGCGCTGTGGCTGGAGTGGAACCTCTCGAAAAAGGACATCCTTCAGCTCTACCTCGATCGCGCCTATATGGGCGGCGGCACGTTCGGCATCACGGCGGCCGCGGACTTCTATTTCGACAAGGGCATCAAGGAGGTCAACCTCGCCGAGGCCGCGATGCTGGCGGGCCTGTTCAAGGCGCCCGGCAACTATGCCCCGCACATCAACCTGCCGGCCGCGCGCGGCCGCGCCAACGTGGTGCTGTCCAACCTTGTCGAAAGCGGATTCATGACCGAAGGCCAGGTGCTTTCCGCGCGTCTGCATCCGGCCACGGCTGTCGACCGCGGCGGACAGGACAGCCCCGACTATTTCCTCGACTGGGCGTTCGAGGAGGTCAAGAAGATCGCGCCGAAGAATGGCCCTCACGCACTGGTCGCCCGCACCACCATCGACCTCAACTTGCAGAAGGCGGCCGAGGAATCGGTAGAGTTCAATCTTCGTCAGCATGGCCAGGCCTACCGTGTGACCGAGGGCGCGATGGTCATGCTGGAGAACAACGGCGCGGTACGCGCCATCGTCGGCGGGCGAGACTATGCGCGCAGCCAGTTCAACCGCGCCACGCGCGCGCTGCGCCAGACGGGTTCGTCCTTCAAGGTCTATGTCTATACGGCCGCGATGGAGGCGGGTTTCACCCCTGATTCCGTTATTTCCGATGCGCCGATCTCCTGGGGAGGATGGTCGCCCCGCAACTACGGCCGCAGCTACGCCGGCCGCGTCCCGCTTTCCAACGCGCTTATCCGTTCGCTCAACACCGTGCCTGTCAGGCTCGCAAAAGACCATCTGGGCATTCCCGCCGTCATCGAAACGACCAAGGCGATGGGCGTCGAATCCGAACTCAACGGGCACAAGACCATGGTCCTCGGCACATCGGGCATGACCGTCATGGATCAGGCCACCGGCTATCTGACACTCGCGACAGGTGGTTTGGTGGGCAAGCGCCATGGCATCACGCAGCTCCTGACCCATTCCGGCGACATCGTCTATGATTACGGCCGCGACGCGCCTGAACCGCGCCGCGTGGTGTCCGAGCAGGCTGCCGCATCCATGAATTCCATTCTCGTGCAGATCCCGGAGACCGGCACCGGCCGCCGCGCCGCCCTTTCCGGCATCCGCTCCGCGGGCAAGACCGGCACGACCCAGGCCTACCGCGATGCATGGTATGTGGGCTTCACCGGCAATTA
>JAEWFU010000023.1 GCA_023388675.1 Pseudomonadota bacterium
GGCTGCCGCCCCAACCGCCGGCTTCAGCCGAAACTGAGGCGAACGAGCAAACGAGCGCAACGGTGGCAAATGCGGTGAACTTCTTCATGACACTTCTCCCTTGTCTTGAAGTCCCTCCGCTTCCTTCCGGCATATCTCCGAAAACAAGAAAGCCAATTATGCGCGAGAAATACAACTAGTAAGTGCAATAATTCCTTAGCGTGCCGGCAAATGATTTATTATCGATAACCGGCACGGTTAATGTATAAAATACAAATCAAATTTTATCTTGTGGCCATAAAGAATATCAGCCACCCCAGCGAGCCAGAAAAGCCTCGGGGTCCAAGGTCTGCATATCCGGTACCGCCTCGGCCAGTTTCTCGGCGGGCCAGTCCCACCAGGCCAGGGCCTGCAGCCGGGTCGCGGTCTCCGGTTCGAAACGCATCCTGATCCGCTTCGCCGGCACGCCGGCAACGATCTCGTACGGCGCGACATCCCGTGTAACCACCGCGTTGGCCCCCACCGCCGCGCCGTCGCCGATGGTGACACCCGGCATGACGACCGCCCCGTGACCGATCCAGACGTCGTTGCCGATCGTCACCGGCCGTGCCCGCCTGCGCTCACGAAAGCCCTGGTCGACTCCGAGATACTTGAAATACTCGTTCGGCCGGTAGGTGACCTTGTGGGTCGTGATCCGTTCCAGCGGATGCTCGAGCGCGTTGAGGCGCACATTGGCCGCAATCGAACAGAATTTGCCGATCGTCGTGTAGATGGCCTCGCCATGGCGCTCGAAATAGGAATAGTCCCCCACGGAGACCTCCCGCAGGATCACGCGTTCGGCGACCGCAACATAACGACCAAGCCGGCACCCCTTCAGCTCAGCCGTGGGGTGGATGCGCGGGTCGGAATCCATGGGAAGAAACGGGGTCATGAAGGAGCCAATAGCGTGCGCTCGGGCACTGCTCAATCCTTCTCCTGAGCTACCCGGGCCCCGATCATAGTTCCGTGAGCCATGCTTTCGCGGCAAGTTGACATCTTTCGCGCCCGCGGCGGAGGGAGTATCAGACGTGCATGTCCGCTTTCAGTCACTCCGTTTCTCGCCCGGTCGCCCTTGCGGTGGCGGCCGTCTTGCTTGCGGCGACGATGGGCCTTGCTTTCGCAGGCTGGCTGGAGCACGCCCCGGGGATCTTCATGGCACTGGTCGAATCCGGCCTCGCCTGGTGTTTCTGATCCGGCGCACGGCAATATCAACTCTGAGGGACCTCAATCATCATGATGCGATCGATCCTCGTCGGCATACTCCTGATCATGGTGGCCGGCGTCGGCTGGCTGACCTTCGACTGGTATCGTGGCCAGAACGCCGGGCAGGCCTACGGCGCTCCATTCACACTCGTCGACCAGAAGGGCGATGAGATCACCGAAGCCGCCTTCCGTGGCTCTCCCAGCGCGATTTTCTTCGGCTTTACCCATTGCCCGGAAGTCTGCCCGACAACGCTGTTCGAGCTCGACGGCTGGCTCAAGCAGCTCGGTGACGAAGGCAAGGAGATCAACGCCTTCTTCATAACGGTCGACCCCGAGCGCGACACGCCTGAAGTGATGGGCTCCTACGTCACCAACGTCTCGGATCGCATCACCGGCGTGTCGGGCGAGCCCGAAAAGGTACTGGCGATGGTGAAATCCTTCGGCATCTACTGGAAGAAGGTCGATCTGGAGAACGGCGACTACACGATGGATCACACGGCGTCCGTGATGCTGCTCGATCGCGCCGGTGATTTTGCCGGCACCATCGCCTATGGCGAGAACCCCGAGACCGCCATCGCCAAGCTCAAACGCCTGGCAGCGGGCTGAGACATATCCCCGTGCCCCAGACACGCCTGCATTTCATCGCCACGCGGCCGGATTCGACGGCGCTTTTCAGCTTGCTGGAACGCGAATTCGAGGATGACGGCCTCGCCCTCGCCGTCTTCGAGATCGACGAAGCGGAGGGTACGGAGGAAATTTCCGTCTATGCCGACGCCGCCGAGGCGAACGACATCGAAAACCGCATCCGCATCGCCGCCGGCGCGCCGGGTGCAGCGCTCGAGATCGCGCATGAGGCGCTGCCCGACATCGACTGGGTCACCAAGTCGCTGGAGGGGCTGAAGCCGGTCCGCGCCGGCCGGTTCCTGATCCACGGCGCTCATGACCGCGACAGGCGCCGGATCGGCGACCTTGCGATCGAGATCGAGGCAGGCCTTGCCTTCGGCACCGGTCATCATGGCACCACCGCCGGCTGCCTCGAAATGCTTCATCGGGTGGCGCGTCGTGAGGCGCCGCGCAACGCGCTGGATCTGGGAACGGGCAGCGCCGTGCTGGCGATCGCGCTGGCGAAGCTTTCGCATATTCCCGTGCTCGCGACCGATATAGACGCGGTTGCCACCAAAGTGGCCGCGCAGAACGTGCGGCTCAACGGCGTTTCGACCTATGTCGAGACCGTAACGGCCGCGGGTTTCCAGGACCCCATCTTCGCAGCGCGCGGGCCCTTCGACCTGATCGTGGCGAACATTCTGGCGCGGCCGCTGATGCGGCTTGCGCCGCAGATGGCGACCTATGTGACGCCTGGAGGCTCGCTGGTCCTGTCCGGCATTCTCGACCGGCAGCGCGATGCGGTGGTCGCGGCCTATGCTGGCCAGCGCTTCCGCCATGTGCGCACCACGCACCGCGAAGGCTGGGTGACGATCCACCTCAAGCGATAACCCGCTCAAAAGAAAAAGGCGGCCCCAGGGGCCGCCTTCTTCATGTTCCGTGCGGCGTCGCCCC
>JAEWFU010000031.1 GCA_023388675.1 Pseudomonadota bacterium
GACACGTTCGCCGGCATGCTGGCGGCGATCCGAAAGCATGACCTTTTCGGGGAGGCCTCGCGCTTTCCCGAAGTCCCGCTCCTGCTGCTGAGAGGTTCGCGAGACCGGACACGCACTGCTTCGGAGATGCGAGCTTTGTCCAGCTTGCCCGGCCGTTCCGAGTATGTGGAAATATCCGGCTCCGGCCACTGTCCGCAGATCGAAAACGCAAGGGAGACCGCGTTGCAGGTCGCAGCCTGGCTGGACGGGTTATGAGGTAGGCACCCCACGCCGTGGCAAACCTGTTCCGGTGTGCATCGTCCGGCGCCAATGGGCGCGCCGGACGATTTGTCGAAGCCGGATGCTCAACGGTAGGGATAGCCCGCTTTCTGCTGGTCGGCGGCGTAGCGCTTGAATATTTCCACCACGCGGGCCGCACGCTCGGACTCCTGTGAGATCTCGTCCCAGAAGCCTTCCGCATCCTTCGTGATCTGGTCCCATTCCTCGGCCGGCAGCGACGTCTGCTCCAGCTTTTCGCCATGGACGCGAAGCTGAGCTTCTCCGCCCCAGTACCAGACATTCCGGTAATAATGGGACTGGTCGATCGTCGTCCTGTAGAGCTGCTGAAGATGCGGCGGCACCTTTTCCCAGCTTTCTGTGTTGGCGAAATAGGAGCCGAACCACGCACCCGTCACCGAGTTCGACAGCGCGTAGTTGCAGACATCCGCCCAGCCGACCTCGTAGGTTTCGGTGAAGCCGCACCACGCCACGCCGTCAAGATCGCCCGTGCGCATCGCGACTTCCACGTCGTCCCACGGAACAGTGACCGGCACCATGCCATAGCGGGAAAGGAAACGGCCGGCGGTCGGAACACCGAACACCCGCAGGCCGTTGAAGTCGGCGATGCTGCGGATCGGCTTGTTCACAGTGAAGATGTGAAGCGGGTCCCAGGCGCCGGTGGACAGGTAGGTGACGTTCGGAACGTCGGCGTAGGCTTCCTTCCAGATCTCGTCGAGCCCGTAATACATGAACATGGATGCCACATCGAGGCTGTAGCGGGTGGCAAACGGGAAGTAGCCGCCGAAGACCGCGATATCAACGGGCGAGGCCATGGTCGCCTCGTCCGACTGGATGGCGTCGAGCGTGCCGTTCTGCAGCGCGCGGAACAGTTCCGAGGTCGGCACGAGCTGGTCGGCGTAATACAGTTCGATCTCCATCTCGCCATTCGCGGCCGCGTTGAAAGCATCGATCTGTGGTTTGATCACGTGTGCGCCCAGCGGCGCGCCCGAATAGGTCTGCAGCCGCCATCTGATGGGCGCCTGTGCGCGCACGATTGCGGGTGCGGCAAGCGTGGCCGGCATCGCCAGGCCCGCCGCGGTGAGGAATTTCCGTCGGTTGGCGAGAATCCGCTGGGACGGCGTCGTATCGGTTTTGTCAGTCATGCTGTCTCTCCTCTGGTCGCTCTGTGAACACTCTCATCCACGAAACTGGCTGGGCAGCCAGGTCGCGATCTGTGGGAAGGCCATGAGCAGCCCGATCGTCAGGATGATCATGATCACGAAGGGCCAGATCGACTTGTAGATGTCGACCAGCGTGATTTCTTTCGGGGCCAGCCCGCGCATCAGGAATAGATTGTAGCCGAAGGGCGGGCTGATATAGGCGATCTGGCAGGTCATGGTGTAGAGGATGCCGAACCAGATCATCTGGTTGTCGATGCCGAGATCGAGCTGCGCGACGAGCGGTATGTACAGCGGTGCGACGATCACCAGCATGGCCGTGTCGTCCAGGAACATGCCCATCACGATGAAACTGGCCTGCATGAGGATGATCACCATCCACGGCGACAGCTCCCAGTTGTGAATGAAGACATTCTCGATCGCCCTCACGGCTCCGATGCCGTCGAAGACGGAAGAGAAGGCCAGCGCGCCGAGGATCACCCACATGAACAGCGCCGTCACCGACATGGTCTCGCGCGCGGTCTCGTTGAGCAGGGCGATGGACAGTCTCCCCTTCCAGGCCGCGGCGAGAAGGGCCGATACGGCACCCACCGCTGCGCTCTCCAGCAGGCTTGTATACCCCGTGACGAATAGCCCGATCATCGCGGCGAAGATCACGATCGGTATGATGCCGGCCCGCAGTAGCTTCAGCTTCTCTACAAGCGGCAAGGAAAGTTCTTCCTCGCTCAGCCTGGGAGCCAGCGAAGGGTTCAGCCTGCAGCGAATCCAGACATAGGCTGCAAAGATCACGGCCATGATCAGTCCAGGGAACACGCCTGCGAGCCAAAGGTCCGACACGGGCTGCCTGGCGATGACGGCGAAAAGCACCATGACGACCGACGGCGGCAGGAGGATGCCCAGCGTCGAGCCTCCCTGTACCACGCCGGTGATGAGCGCCTTGTCGTAGCCGCGCCGCAGCATCTCGGGGAGGGCGATCGCGGAGCCGATTGCAAGCCCCGCCACCGACAGACCGTTGATGGCGCTGATGATCACCATGAGGAAGACCGTGCCAAGTGCCAGTCCGCCCGGAAGCTTGCCGAACCAGACATGCATCATCTGGTAGAGCTCTTCGGCGATCCCGCTCTTCGACATCATGTGGCCCATGAACACGAACAGCGGCAGCGTCAGGAGCGCGTGCCAGGAGAACAGCTTGAACGCTGCGTTGAACGGCAATTCGGCGGATGCGTTTCCATAGAGCGCGAGCGCGCTCGCGGCCGCCACCGCACCGATCATCGCGAAGACGCGCTGCCCGGTCAGCATGAGAAACACCATGCCGGCGAACATCAGTACGGCGATTACTTCGTAGCTCATGCCACCACCTTGCCGCGCGCCCTGGCGAGGTCTTTGAAGAAGATTGCGAAGCACTGAAGGATCATCAGCACCAGGCAGATGGTCATCAGGACCTTGATCGGCACCAGCGAGGGAGCCCACAGTGACGGAAGGCGCTGATTGGTCGCCCAGGAATATTGCAGCGAGGAAATACATCCCCAGAGCATCACCGCGAGATAGAAGGTCACGATCCAGATCGTGACCATGTCTATCCATGCCTTGGCCCGGTCGGACAAATTCGCATAGATGAGGTCCAGCCGGACGTGGCTGTCATCCTTCAGGGTCTTCGGCCCGGCAAGGAAATAGAAGGCCGCGAGCGTGAATTGAGCGGTCTCGACGGTCCAGTTCTGGACGAAGCCGAAGGCCTTGTCGGACAAGACGTCGAACAACAACACGCCGATCATCAGGTAGATCAGGTATTTGGCGAACGCCCCGATGAACTCGGCAAGGCGGTCCATGAAGCCGACATAGGATCTTATCACCGCTGCCATACGTCACCTTTGCGTGGTGGGGGTGTCGAAACGCCGGTCATTGCACGGTCACCGCAGCCGACTGGAGTGCGAGCCTGGTCTGCGTTTCGGGTGTCCCATCGCAGACAAGAATGTCGATCTCGTCCAGCCTGCAAATGCGGTGCGCCGCCTGCCGACCGAATTTGTCCACATGCGCGACGACGACGATCTTCCGGGCGTTGGAGCACATGGCACGAGCAATGGATGCCTCGTCGAAATCAGCGGCGTAGGCGCCCGCGGACGTGTCCAGCGCCGCGACGCCCACGATCGCATAGTCGGCGCGAAATCGGGCAATCTGCTCGATCGCATCGGCGCCGACGGATTCGCCGTTGTCGGGCGCATAGAGGCCTCCGATCAGATGCACGCGCGCATTGCCGGTTCCCCTTGCCATGACGTGCGCGATGCGCACCGAATTCGTAACGATCGTCAGCCCGGCTGTGCTGGTCAGTGCGTGTGCGCAGGCCAGCGTGGTCGAGCCGGTGTCTATCAGGCAGGTATCGCCCGGCTTCACGATCTGCGCCAGCTTGCGGGCGATCTCGTTCTTGCCCGCGGCGGCCTCGTCCATGCGTTCGTCGAAGCTGCCCTCGGCGTGGAGCCGCATTCGCCGCGCGCCGCCATGAACCTTCTGGACCGATCCCTCCTCGGCAAGCGCCGCCAGATCGCGACGGATCGTCTCCGCCGACACTCCGAAATCGGAGGCAAGCGTATCGACGGTCACTTCGCCTTCGCGTTCGATGATATCGAGCACGCGTGTGCGACGCTGCTGCGGCTTCACCCCTGTTCCCCTTTCCCGGACTCTAGAGCGGCCCGGTCTTCAGATTTAGGCCCTTCGGAATTGTCCATGTCAACAAAATAAATGCATTTCTCGACGACAAAACGGGCAAAAACTCATCCAGTGTTGACTATTTGGGCAATCTGGCTGACAAACAGGCTTTCAAGCGGAGAGTTCCTTGACCGCATCGGCTCCAGCCCTGTCCGGTCTGTTCGACGTCGCGATTATCGGCGCGGGCGTGGTAGGCTGCGCGCTCGCGCGGCGGTTCTCGCTCGCCGGCGCTCGGGTGGCGATCATCGAGAAGGCACCGGATATTCTGGACGGCGCCTCGAAGGCCAATTCCGCCATCCTACACACGGGATTCGATGCCCCGCCCGGATCGCTGGAGCAGGCGTGTATTGCGGAAGGGTATGAGGAATACCTGACGATCCACCGTAGGCTCGGGCTGCCGCTCGTCCGCTCGGGCGCACTCGTCGTGGCGTGGACGGAAGAGGAGGAGGCGATCCTGCCTGGCCTCGTGGCGCAGGCGCAGCAGAACGGCGTCACGGATGTGGAGATGCTCTCCCATTCCGCCATGCGGGCAGCCGAACCGGGCCTGGGCCCGGGGGCGCGCTGCGCATTCCGCGTTCCTCGCGAATATCTGATCGATCCGTGGTCGGCCCCCTTCGCCTATCTGCTGCAGGCCATCGAGAACGGCGCGGAACTGCTTCGGGGCGCCGAGGTGCTGGGCGGAGGCGAGGACGGCCATTGGGTTCTCGAAACGACGAAAGGCACCGTCAGCGCGTCTCTGGTCGTCAATGCCGCGGGGCTCTGGGGCGATGTGATCGACGAAAGGCTGATCGGTCGACGCGATTTCAGCATCACGCCCCGTAAGGGCCAGTTCATCGTCTACGACAAGCCGGCGGCGGCGCTGGCATCCCACATCATCCTGCCGGTGCCGAACAAGGTCACCAAGGGCGTGGTGGTCTGCCGAACCGCCTTCGGCAACCTTCTGGTGGGCCCTACCGCCGAAGACCAGGACGAGCGCGAGCATGCCACGCTGGTTCCCGAGACCCTCGAACAACTTCGCAAGCGTGGCGCGGAGATACTGCCTGCATTGAGCGGGCACGCCGTCACCGCCATCTATGCCGGGCTTCGTCCCGCAACCGAGTTCAAGGATTTCCAGATCCGCCGCCACGAAGGCCGGAACTACATCACAGTCGGCGGCATCCGCTCGACCGGCCTGTCCGCCGCCCTCGGCATCGCAGCGCATGTCGAGCGCCTGGCCGGACTGACCCTGGACGCGCCGTCTGCACCCGTATGGCCCACCGTCTCGAATATCTGCGAATATGCTCCCCGCGATTGGGAGGCTCCGGGTCACGGCGGGGTCGTCTGCCATTGCGAGATGGTGACGCGGCGCGAAGTGCTCGCCGCGCTCGACGGACCGCTGCCCGCACGGTCGCTGGCTGGGCTGAAGCGTCGTACGCGCGTCACAATGGGGCGCTGCCAGGGGTTTTTCTGCTCGGCGGAGCTGGCCCGCATCACGGCCGGCCGTCTCGAGCACGACATGGCGGACAGGATCGCATGAGCCTGCCGGCCGAAGTAGACGTGCTCGTCATCGGCGCCGGTCCTGCCGGGCTGGCTGCGGCGACGACGCTCGCGTCCGTCGCGTCCGTGCTGGTGCTCGACCG
>JAEWFU010000100.1 GCA_023388675.1 Pseudomonadota bacterium
GCAGACGCGCCGCTCGAACAGGAATTGCGTTCGGCCGCCGCCGAGGGTGGGGCACGGCTGATCCTGCCGGCGGGCGCGGTCGGTGGCATCGACCTCCTCGCGGCAATAGGACAGGCCGGCGGCCTGGAAGTGTGCTATCGCGGCTCGAAGCCACCGCTCGCCTGGAGCGGAACGCCGGCCGAAACGCTCATCGATCTCGGCGCGTTGCGGGGACCCAAAACGTTCTTCACCGGCACGGCGCGCGAGGCGGCTCGGGCCTATCCGAAGAACGCCAATGTCGCCGCAACGCTGGCGCTCGCCGGCGCTGGCTTCGAAGCAACGCATGTCGAGCTGATTGCCGACCCCGCCGCGCCCGGCAACGTGCATGAATATTCTGTCGTCTCGCCGCTGGCGAAATACACGATGCGTATCGAGAACCTTCCGTCCGCGGCCAACGCCAAGACGTCCGTTTCGACGGTCTACAGCGTGCTGCGGGAAATCCGTAACCGTATCGGCCCCGTGTCGATCTGAGGGTGGAGCCCGAGATGATAGAACTACCGCAGAACAAGCTTTTCGTCGGTGGCGAGTGGGAAGAGGGCACGGGCGCCGAAATCGTCTCGATCTTCCCCGCCGACGGCAGCGTCAACCGGGTACTGCGCGGTGCATCGGTTACAGATGGCGAGCGCGCCATCGAACGCGCGAAGCGGGCGCAGGCCGATCCGGCATGGCGCAATCTCAAGCCGCATGAACGCGCGCGCTTTCTCTATGCGATTGCCGACGGCATCGAGGCCAATGCGCAACGCATTGCCTATATCCAGAGCCGCGATACCGGCAAGACGCTGCGTGAAACGAGCGCGCTCGCCGCTTCCGCAGCCGGCACCTTTCGCTATTTCGGCGCGGTGCTCGAAACCTCGGATGAAGCTCTAACGGCGCAGCGCGGCGATGCGCTGACCATGTCCGTGCACGAGCCGCTGGGGCTGGTGGGCGCGATTACGCCGTGGAACTCGCCGATCGCATCCGATGCGCAGAAGGTCGCGCCGGCCCTTGCTGCGGGCAATGCGGTGCTATTGAAACCCGCCTCCTGGTCGCCGCTGGTTTCGCTCGAACTGGCCCGCATCGTCGAGGCGTCCGGTCTGCCGAAGGGCTTGTTCTCCGTGCTGCCGGGTTCCGGCCGAGAGATCGGCAACCTTCTGGTCGAGCACCCGGATATCGCAAAGATCAGCTTCACCGGCGGCACCGAGACCGGCAGGGCGCTGGCCCTGAAGGCCGCGCAGAAGCTGATGCCGGTGTCGCTGGAACTCGGCGGCAAATCGCCGATCATCGTCTTTGCCGACGCCGATATCGAGCAGGCGCTGGCCGGCGTGCTGTTCGGCATCTTTTCGTCGACGGGGCAGAGCTGCATCGCGGGCGCGCGCCTGTTCGTCGAACGGCCGATCTACACGCAATTCGTCGAGCGGCTGGTGGAAGCGACGAAGCGGCTCAAGGTCGGGCATCCGTTCGAGGCCGACACGCAGGTCGCCCCACTCGTCCACTTCGACCATCGCGACAGCGTCGCCGATCACGTGCGGCGCGCGCGGGAAGAAGGAGCCGAGCTCCTTGCGGGCGGTGGCGCGCCCGAGGGCGCGGCCTACGAGAAGGGCGCCTACTATCTTCCCACGATCCTTGCCGGTGTCGACAACGGGGCACGCATCTGCCGCGAAGAAGTGTTCGGGCCTGTCCTCGTGGTGCTGCCTTTCGATGGCGAGGCGGACGTGATCTCGCAGGCAAACGACAACGACTACGGGCTCGCCTGCGGGATCTGGACACGCGACTTCCCGAAGAGCTGGCGCGTCGGCAAGGCCATCCGCTCCGGCACGGTCTGGGTCAATACCTACAAGCAGTTCTCGATCTCCACGCCCTTCGGCGGCGAGAAAGAAAGCGGCATGGGCCGCGAGAAGGGTCGCGACGGCATCAGGGCCTACATGGCGCAGAAGTCATTCTACACCGACCTGTCCGGCGCGCCGCATCCCTGGGCCGCGGCGACGGTGCGTGCGTCATGAGCCGCGCGGTCGCCATCGTCGGTTCCGGACCGTCCGGCTGCTATCTGGCGCAGGCGCTGCTGAAGGCTGACCCGCAAGCGCGCGTCGACATACTGGACCGTTTGCCCGTGCCGTACGGGCTGGTGCGCTACGGCGTCGCCGCGGACCATCAGGGTACAAAGGCCGTCATCCGGCAGTTCGAGCGCCTGTTCGAGCGGCAGGGTGCGGGCTTCATCGGCAATGTGGTCGTTGGCGAGGACGTCAGCCTCGACGAATTGCGTGAGGCCTACGACGCGGTGGTGCTTGCCGCGGGGCTGTCGGGCGACCGGGCGCTCGGCATCCCGGGCGAGGACCTGGGTGGCGTCTATCGCGCCGGCCACCTGACACGCGCGCTCTACGAACATCCGGATGCCGAGCCGTTGCCCGCGCTCGGGCCGCATGTCGTCATCATGGGTAACGGCAACGTCGCCATCGACCTCCTGCGTCTCCTTGCCAAGACACCGGGCGAGCTTGCAGGTTCCGACCTCGGCGCAGGGCCGACCGCCTGGCTGGCGGGCTCTGGGATCGAGACCATCGACATCGTCGGACGATCGCCGGCCGCCGACGCGAAGTTCGATGCTG
>JAEWFU010000105.1 GCA_023388675.1 Pseudomonadota bacterium
CCAAACGAAAACGGCGCCGGAAATTTCCAGCGCCGTTTCCGGGAGGATGCACTCGCGTGCAAACCTTTGTCAGACGTCGTCGAGAAGCCCTTCGCCACCCTTCTTGCCCTTGCGGGGGGCAGGGGTAGACTTCGAGCGTTCGGCCATGAAGCGGTCGAACTCCTGCTGGTCCTTCGCCCGGCGAAGTTCGCGCGCATAGTCATCGAACTCTTCACGCATCTCGTCGAGCTTGCGGCGCTCTTCGGCGAGGCGCTCGAGTTCCTTCGCGCGCCAGTCGTCGAAAGCGACATTTCCAGTCCGTGCGTGCATATGTGCTCCCTTCCGGCAAGAGCCGAAAAAGCTTTCGCGCGTCCTGCTCCAGTCACCCTTGAAATCTTCAAGGCGATCGCCCCACAGAATGTAGGCGAGCATGGCGAGGCCGAGCGGCCAGAACACCATGAAGCCAACGACCATCAGCGCGATGGTGGCAGGCGTCCACGCAGGACGGATCAGAGCGGTCTTGGTCATGATCATCCGTTCCCTTTGGTTGGGCGCAGCCCCGATCGGCTGCATGATTTCGAAATGGGAACGGCCAAATCGCCATTCAAGACTGGGCAGTGGAAAACCGGATAAGCTACTGTTTGGAAAAACGGATTTTCGCTGCGTCCAGCCCCAGCACGACAATGCCGGCGACCAGGCCCCAGAAGGCAGAGCCAATTCCTGCCGCTGTCAGGCCGGAAGCTGTGACCGCGAACGCGACCGTCGCGGCGATGCGGTCGCCCGGTTCGGCGATGGCGATCGACAGCGCGTTGGCAAGTGGCGCCAGGAGGCCGAGTCCGGCGACGAGCACGATGAGGCTCGGCGGCAGCACGGCAAAAAGTGACACGAGCGATGCGCCGAACAAGGCGAAGACCAGATAGGTCAGCGCGTAGAATGGGCCGGTCAGCCAGCGCTTCTCCGGGTCGGGATGCGCATCCGGCCCGGTGCAGATCGCGGCCGATATCGCTGCCAGATTGGTGGTGATTGCGCCGAATGGTGCGGAAACCAGCGAGAAGAACCCGGTTACCGCAATCAGCGGGCCGGCCGGCGGCTCGTAGCCCGACGCCCTGAGCACGGCGAGACCGGACAGGTTCTGCGAGGCCATCGTCACCAGATAGAGCGGGATCGCCAGTCCGATGATCGCGGTTGGCGAGAATTCGGGCGTGATCAAGGTCAAGGTCGAGATTTCCACCGGCGGCAGCGCCGGCACCCGCCCCGTCAGCCATGCCAGGACGGCGCCGCCGACAAGCACGAAGAGCACCGACATGGCCGGGCTGACCAGGCGGATCAGAAAGAACGCTGCCAACAGGGGCAACACGAGGCCGGCATCCGCTTGCGCCGTTCTTGCCGCAGCCATCACGAAGGTGACGACGATGCCGGCAAGCATGCCCGATGCGACCGATGCCGGAATCCGTGAGATCAGCTTCGTCAGCGGTTTGAACAGCCCGGTTGCGACCAGTAGCAGCGCGGCGACGATGAAGGCTCCGACGGCCTGCTCGATGGTGAAGCCGGCACTCGCCGCAACCAGTGCCGCGCCCGGCGTCGACCATGCCGTCACCACGGGCATGCGGTAGCGCCACGAAAGCCATGCCGTTTCGATGGCCATCGCCAGACAAACGGCCGCGACCCAGCTCGTCGTCTGCTCGCGGGTCGCACCGACCGCGGCGGCTGCCGCGATGATCAGCGCCAGCGTGCCGCCGAAGCCTACGATTGCCGCGACGAAGGCAGAGGCTGGAACGGATGTGCGCATCAGGAGCGTTCCGCCACGCGCTCTACCAGCCCTTCAAGTGCGGCGACCATCAGGGAAAGATCCTGCGGCCGCGACAGGCGGTGGTCGCCGTCGCGAACCAGCGATAGCGTGACGTCGTCTGCGGGCAGGTGCTCGACAAGCTTCAGTGCGTGCTCGTAGGGCACGTCGGGATCGGCCATGCCCTGCAGGATATGCACCGGGCAATGCGTATCGATCAGCCCGATCATGACCCGGTTGGCGCTGCCGTCCTCGAACAACGCACGCGTGTAGATGTTGGGCTCTGGTGAATAGTCCGACTGCTCGGCGAAGAAACCCCGCTCCTCGAGATCGCGGCGCTGGCTGTCGGTCAGTTGCGGCTCCATCAGCTCGACCGTGAAGTCGGGCGCCGGCGCCAGCAGCAGCATGCCGGCGACACGGTCGCCCTCGCCCGCCTTGTGCAGCTCCTGCACCATGCGCAGTGTGATCCAGGCGCCCATCGAAGAGCCGACGAGAATCTGCGATCCCACGGTGCGCTGTCGGAAGACGGCGAGGCTCTGCGCGAGCCAGCGCGAGATCGTCCCGTCCGCAAAGGCGCCACCCGATTCACCATGGCCCGAATAGTCGTGGCGGGTGAACGCATGGCCGTGCTCCGCCGCCCATTGATCGAGAGTCTCGGCCTTCGTGCCCAGCATGTCGGAGCGGTAACCGCCGAGCCATACGACGCCCGGCGTTTTGCCGTTGCGGTGGCGCAAGGCGATGCGGTTGCCGTCGACCGACAGGAATTCGGGAGCGCTGTTTTGCATGGACGAAACCTCCGGGCCTTCCTATATGACGAGCTTGCCGGCACGCCTACCCCTGTGGCGACCACTTGGGTGACGCTTGCGCTCTCGAAGCAACGCGTTCAAGGGGCTCGTGATTCTTCCGCTCATGTGTTAATGACGGTCGCGCCGATCGCGCGGCAAGGCGTGCGCGGGCATATTCTACAACCAATCTCGTCAACGATTCGAGGAGACTACGACCATTCGCAGACCACACAGAGCCGCAGCCCCGGTCAAGGAAGGGCCGCGCGCAAATCTCGAGATTCGCGTTCCGCAGGTGCAGCTTATCGATGCCGAGGGTGTGAACCGTGGCGTCGTTTCGATCAATGATGCGCTGCTTGCCGCGGAAGACGCCGGCATGGATCTTGTCGAGATCGTGCCCCACGCCCAGCCTCCGGTGTGCAAGATCGCCGACCTCGGCAAGATGAAATATCAGAGCCAGAAGAAGGCCGCCGAGGCTCGCAAGCGCCAGAAGACCATCGAGATCAAGGAGATCAAGATGCGTCCCAACATCGACGACCACGACTACGAGACGAAGATGAAGGCCGTTCGCCGCTTCTTCGACGAGGGTGACAAGGTCAAGCTGACGCTTCGTTTCCGTGGCCGTGAGATGGCGCATCTGGAGCTTGGCATGCAGCTCCTCAACCGGGTCAAGGAAGAGGTCGGCGAAATCGCCAAGGTCGAGGCCGAGCCCAAGCTCGAAGGCCGTCAGATGATGATGGTTCTCGCCCCCAAATAGTCATGTTTCTCCACGAGCGTCGCCTGCCTTGACGCAGGCGACGCTCGTGGAGGGTAATCATGGAATCCGAAGACGCCGGATCGATTGCGCGATATCAGGCCGCGCGGCGCTTCATTCTCGCTGTTCTTGTCGTGATCGCCTGTGCGATCCTTGTCTTCGCAGGCTCGCTGCAGGACGAACTCACGCACGAACACATCGAATCGGCCGGGCTTGCCCTGATCCTCGTCGGCATCGGTGGCCGACTCTGGGCGACCCTCTATATCGGTGGCCGCAAGTCGGCCGAGGTCGTCTCCACCGGCCCTTATTCGATCACCCGCAACCCGCTCTACCTGTTTTCGACGATCGCTGCGGCGGGCGTCGGCGCACAGACGGGAAGCTATGTCGTCGCCGTGATCTTCATGGTGCTGTGCGCGGCGGCCTTCCATCTGGTCGCGCGCCGTGAGGAACGTTTTCTCGCGGCCATGTTCGGCAACGACTATGTCGCTTACGCCAGCCGGGTTCCGCGCTTCCTGCCCAACCCGCTGCTCTACCGCGACGACGCGGAAGTGACGTTCCAGACCAGCCGCTTCAATGCGACGCTTGTCGATGGCCTCGTCTTCCTGGTGGCGATTCCGTTCTTCGAGCTCATCGAGAGCGGACAGGAGAGCGGGCTGATCCCGGTGTTGTTCAATCTCCCTTGATTCCTGCCTGTTGCGCTTGCGCATATCTGCGCGTATATAGCGCGCGTTCAAAACAGAAAGCCGCCCGGCAGGGCATGCCGTGGCGGTCTTTTATGCTTTTCGGACTCTGGTCGGTCCGAAGCAACATAACGGCGCTTTCGTGCGCCTCCAGAAAGGAAGCAAAATGCCCAAGATGAAGACCAAGTCGGCCGCAAAGAAGCGGTTCAAGATCACGGCCACCGGCAAGGTGAAGTCCGCTGCCGCGGGCAAGCGCCACGGCATGATCAAGCGTACCAACAAGTTCATCCGCGATGCCCGCGGCACGATGGTTCTGGCAGAACCCGATGCCAAGAAGGTCATCAAGAACTTCCTGCCCAACGGCGGCGGCCTCTGAGCCGGCTGGATACGAGATTTAAGGAGATCATGACATGGCACGCGTAAAGAGGGGCGTTACCGCCCACGCCAAGCACAAGAAGGTTCTTTCCCAGGCCAAGGGTTTCTACGGCCGTCGCAAGAACACCATCCGTATCGCCAAGCAGGCGGTCGAGAAGTCGCTGCAGTACGCCTACCGCGACCGCAAGAATCGCAAGCGCAATTTCCGCGCCCTGTGGATCCAGCGCATCAACGCCGCCGTCCGCGAGCATGGCCTGACCTATGGCCGCTTCATCGACGGCTTGAACAAGGCCGGCATCGAGATCGACCGCAAGGTTCTGTCCGACATGGCCATCCATGAGCCGCAGGCATTCGCCGCGCTGGTCGCCAAGTCGAAGACCGCGCTCGAATACCTCAAGGACACCACGCCGAACGCTTTTGAAAGCGCTGTCGCTTAAGACCAGCGCTTCCCAAGCATTCGAAAACTGGTATTGGGAAACCCGCGCTGGCAGGGCTGGCGCGGGTTTTTCTATATCCGCCGAGCGCGTTTCACGTGAATCTGACCGCAGGAAGTGACCCGACGACATGAGCGCACAGCAAGCCGAACTGGAACAACTTGAAGCAGCGCTGCTTTCCGACATCGCCGGCGCGGCCGACGAGCAGGCGATCGAGGCGGTGCGCGTCTCGGCCCTCGGCAAGAAGGGCAGCGTCTCCGAGAAGCTGAAGACTCTGGGCGCGATGAGCGCCGATGAGCGTCAGGTGATGGGCCCGGCGATCAACGGGCTGAAGAACCGCGTGACCGAGGCGCTTTCCGCGCGCAGGAACGAGCTGCGCGATGCGGCGATCGACGCTCGTCTCGCCGCCGAGAAGGTTGACGTGACCCTGCCGGTGCGCCAGTCGCCGGCCGAGCGCGGCCGCATCCACCCGATCAGCCAGATCGTCGACGAGATCGCCGCGATCTTCGGCGACATGGGTTTCTCGATCGCCGAGGGACCGGATATCGAGACCGACTATTACAACTTCACCGCGCTGAATTTCCCGGAAGGCCACCCGGCGCGCGAGATGCACGATACCTTCTTCTTCAATCCGAACGAGGCGGGCGAGCGCATGCTTCTGCGCACCCATACTTCGCCGGTGCAGATCCGCACCATGGAGATGCAGAAGCCGCCGATCCGCATCGTCATCCCCGGCAAGACCTACCGGCAGGATTCGGATGCCACCCACTCGCCGATGTTCCATCAGCTCGAGGGGCTGGTGATCGACAAGACGGCCAATGTCGCCAACATGAAGTGGGTGCTGGAGGAGTTCTGCAAGGCCTTCTTCGAGGTGCCGTCGCTCAACATGCGGTTCAGGCCGAGCTTCTTCCCCTTCACCGAGCCGTCGCTGGAGGTGGACATTCAGTGCGACCGCTCGCGTCCGGGCGAAGTGCGCTTCGGCGAAGGCAGCGACTGGATGGAAATTCTCGGCTGCGGCATGGTGCACCCCAACGTGCTGCGTTTCGGCGGGCTCGATCCCGACGAATACCAGGGTTTTGCCTGGGGCATGGGCATCGACCGCATCGCGATGCTGAAATACGGCATGCCGGACCTGCGCGCCTTCTTCGACGCAGATGTGCGCTGGCTCCAGCATTACGGTTTCCGCCCGCTCGACCTGCCGACCCTGTTCGGGGGGTTGAGCCAGTGAGCAAGCTGCACGCCGGCGCCTGCCGCTGCGGCCTGATCTCGGCCGAGATCGGGGCGGAGCCGTTGTTGCGTTCCTATTGCCACTGCCGCGACTGCCGCTAGCAGACCGGCGCGCCGGTCATGGCGTTCGTCGCCTTCCGCGACGAGGCGGTGACATGGTTCGGCACGCCGAAGACCTTCCGCTCCGGCGGGGTGGAGCGCTCCTTCTGCGAGCATTGCGGCAGCCAGATCGGCTATCGCGACGACCACCTGCCGGGTGAGATTTATTTCACGCTCGGGTTCATGGACGATCCCGAGCACTATCCGCCGATGTGGCACGCTTTCGAGCAGCGGCGGCTGCCATTCCTGCACATCGAAGACGACCTGCCGCGCTATGACGGCTTCTCCGTCGAACGATAGATCGAGCCGAGGGACAGACACATGAAATTCACCCTTTCCTGGCTGAAGGACCACCTCGACACCGACGCCTCTCTGGCGGCGATCGTCGACAGGCTCACCATGATCGGCCTCGAGGTCGAGAGCGTCGACGACAAGGCGGCGCTGAAGCCGTTCGTCATCGCCAAGGTCCTGACCGCCGAACAGCATCCCGACGCCGACCGGCTGCGCGTGCTTTCGGTCGATACGGGCTCCGGCGATCCCGTCCAGGTCGTCTGCGGGGCGCCGAACGCGCGCGCCGGCCTCGTCGGTGCGTTTGCAGCCCCCGGCACCTATGTTCCGGGCATCGACGTGACGCTGTCGGTCGGCAACATCCGCGGCATAGAAAGCCGCGGCATGATGTGTTCGGAGCGCGAGCTGCAGCTTTCCGACGAGCATGACGGCATCATCGACCTGCCGGAGGATGCGCCCGTCGGCACGCCATTCGCGACCTGGGCCAAACTCGATGACCCGGTGATTGAGATCAACCTGACGCCCAACCGGCCGGACGCCACCAGCGTCTACGGCATCGCGCGGGACCTTGCGGCGGCCGGGCTCGGCACGCTGAAGGACGTGGCGATCGCGCCGGTGCCCGGTGACGGTGCCTGCCCCGTCAAGGTAACGATCGAGGCGCCGGAGCTCTGCCCCGGTTTCGCGCTGCGGCTGGTCAAAGGCGTCAGGAACGGCCCGTCGCCGAAATGGATGCAGCAGCGCCTCATCGCCATCGGCCTGCGTCCGATCAACGCGCTGGTCGACATCACCAACTACGTCACCTTCGACCGTGGCCGGCCGCTGCA
>JAEWFU010000163.1 GCA_023388675.1 Pseudomonadota bacterium
ACCCTGACGCGGTCCAGCGTCACGTCGAGTTCCTCGGCGACGAAGGCGGCCAGCGTGGTCGAGATCCCCTGACCCATTTCGGCGCGCGGCGCGATGACTGTGATGGTCTCGTCGCTGCCGATCTTAAGGTACGGGTTGAATGTGACTTCACCCTCCGCGAGGTCGCCCTCGAGAGGGTTCGGGTAGGGCTTGCGGTAATAGTAATAGCCCACCGCGATGCCGCCGGCCGCGACAGCGGCCAGTCCGAGGAAGGTCCGCCGTGTGATCGTTCCGAGGCGCGACATGATCAGGCCGCCGTCGTATTGCCGGCGGCGCGCTTGATGGCGGCCCGTATCCGGGGATAGGTGCCGCACCGGCACAGATTGCCAGCCATGGCCTTGTCGATGTCTTCGTCAGTGGGGGCAGGAATCTCTTCGAGCAGTGCCACGGCCGTCATGATCTGGCCTGCCTGGCAATAACCGCACTGCGCGACCTGCTCGTCCAGCCATGCCTGTTGCACAGGGTGCAGTTGGCCGTCAGGGGCAAGTCCTTCAATGGTTGTCACCGTACCGTGCACCTCGCCGACCGGCATCACGCAGGAGCGGACGGGGGCGCCGTCGATGAGGACCGTGCACGCGCCGCAGGCTGCGATGCCGCAGCCGAATTTCGGACCGAGGATGCCTGCGACATCGCGCAGGGCCCACAGCAGTGGCATCTGGGGATCGACCTGGATATCGATCTGCCGACCGTCGACTTCGAGTTGCATGGGTATACCTTTGCAGGCCGTCGGGGTTGATCGTGGACACCTTGACAAATTTTGTTATTTTGTCAAGACAGTCTCATGAGCATTGCCGTGCCAGCCAGCGAGAAACGACGTCAGCCCTCCGACGAGCGCCGGGAGCGCATCCTGGAGGGGGCGTTCAAGGTGTTCCTGGCGTATGGCTACGACCGCACCACCATGGACGACATCGCCAGGGCGGCCGAAATCTCCCGGCCGGCACTCTACCTCGTCTTCCGCAACAAGACCGACATCTACAGGGCGCTGGCTGCACAATTCCTGAACGAATTGCTGGTTCGAACCGAAGCCGTGCTCGCCGAGGAAGGCCCGCTGGCGGCTCGGCTGGATCGCATGTGCGAGGGCGTTTTCTATTGCATGATGCGGGAGATAGAGGAGACGCCGCACGGACCGGAACTGCTCGACGTCAAGAACAACCTTGCCGGCGATGTGATGACCGAATGGCGGGGACGACTGGACGCGGTCTTGGCGCAGGCCATCGAGGCCGAGGCGCTTCAAAACGGTGTCGACCTGAAAGCCAAGGGTTTTTCCGCCCAAACGCTGGCGACAATGCTGAACGACGCAATGGAAGGCATGAAGGCGCGCATCACCGATCCCAAGGCTCACCTGGAACGCGGCAAGCTCTATCTAAAGGTTATCGGCGCGGTTCTGAGTCCGTAGGCTCGCCGCGCGGTCGGTGATGATTGGCCGACGGCGGCCGCTTGCGGGTGGCCAGAAAATTACGCACGCGGGCTCCCGCCGTCTTGCGCGGTCGCGCCGCAAGGCCCGGGGCGAGTTCCCCTGAAATATCGAGCGAGGCGCGCTCGCCGACATCATCGTAGCTTTCCGCCAGCCAGTCGTCGGCGGCCGAACGGCCGAGATCGCGCAGATATTCGAGGAAAGCCCATTCGGCGTTGACCTTCGACGAGGCCGAGAGATCCTTGAAGGCCTCGTCGGCGTCGATCCTGTGCATGCGGATCTGGCGGTAATGCCCACGTTCGAGCCGGCCGCTCTCGATCAGTTCATTGACGAAGGCGATGGCGCGGAATTCGCGCAGCATCGCTGCGTTGAAGGTGATCTCGTCGATGCGGTTCTGGATTTCGCGGGCCGAGCGCGGCGCGCCCTCGCGTTCCACCGGATTGATCTGCACCAGCAGCACGTCCTCCACCGGCGTCGCGTAGAAGAACGGATAGAGCGCGGGATTGCCGCCATAGCCGCCGTCCCAGTAGGGCGTGCCGTCGATCTCCACCGCCTGGAATATTTGCGGCAGGCAGGCAGAAGCCATCACCGTGTCGAGCGTGATCTCGGCCGTCTCGAACACGCGCAACTGGCCTGTCTCGACATTGGTGGCGGAGATGAACAGTTTCGGTCCCGCGCAGCGGCGCACCAGATCGAAATCGATCTCCGTGCGGACCACGTCGCGCAACGGATTGTGGTTGAACGGGTTGGCGCTGTAGGGCGAGAAAATCCGCGAGAAGGCGTCGAACCACAGATAGCCCGGCGTGTTCTCGACCGACCAGTTGCCCCACAGCACGTCCCACGGCATCCGATGCACGGGGCTGAAGCGGCCCTGCCGGGCAACCGCGCGCCAGAAGTCGTGGAGCTTTTGCCGGGCGCCCTCGGCACCGTTGTTGGCCCACCCGTGGGCCAGCGCAACGGCGTTCATGGCGCCCGCGCTGGTACCGGAAATGGCGGCGATATCCAGCCGCCCGTCTTCCAACAGGCGATCGAGCACGCCCCATGTGAAGGCGCCGTGCGAGCCGCCGCCCTGCAGCGCAATGTTGACGGGTTTGCTGTCGGCGGGCGTCGCGTCAGCCTTCATGTCGTGCTCCATGCCTCCCGGTTACCTCCCGAAAGGTTGGAGATCCTATTGCGCGGTCCAGCCGCCATCGACTGAGAGCGTCGTGCCGGTGATCTGCGCGGCATCGTCGGAGCACAGGAATGCCGTCGAGGCAGCGATCTGTTCGACGGTCGCGAACTGTTTGGACGGCTGCTTGGCAAGGATAACATCGCGGATGGTGGTCTCGCGGTCCAGGCCCGTCTCTTTCGCGCGATCCTCGATCTGCGTTTCGACGAGCGGCGTGAGCACGAAGCCGGGACAGACGGCGTTGCAGGTCACACCCTGTCCGGCCAGTTCCAGCGCGATCGTCTTGGTCAGGCCAACGACGCCGTGCTTGGCCGCGACATAGGCCGACTTGTTCGGCGAGGCGCGTAGCCCATGCGCCGACGCGATGTTGACGATGCGACCCCAGCCCGAAGCCTTCATGTGAGGGATCGCGGCGGCGGCGGTGTGGAAGGCCGAGCTCAGATTGATCGCGATGATGGCGTCCCAGCGCTCGGGCGGGAATTCGTCGACGGGGGCCACGAACTGGATACCCGCATTGTTGATCAGGATATCCACCGTGCCGAAACGCGAAACCGTCTTCTCGACCAGCATGCGGCAATCGTCAGGCTTGGACATGTCCGCCTTGATGTAGACGGCTTCGGCGCCGTGGCGTTCTGCCACGCCCGCGGCGACCGCATGGTCTTCCTGGCTGTCGGAATAGGAATTGACGACGATCGAGCAGCCCTTGGCCGCCAGCGCCTCGGCTATGGCCAGGCCGATGCCCGAAGTCGATCCCGTGACGATTGCAGTCTTTCCGGTCAGCATGGCCGTTGGTTCCTCGCGTTTCCATTTCCCTTGATGTAGATATATTGCAGCGCAGCATAAAATCCAACCCGGCAGGCTGTGTGGGCTTGGGTCTCCTTTGTCATGTCAGATTTGGCGGATTGTGCTAGACGGGATCAAGGCATAGATATCGCCACGAACAGGCGACAACGAGTTCGACCCGATGCAGCAATTCCTCGACCGCCCCCTTGCACGACGCCGTTCGGTCGGCGTCGCCGTCGGCGATGTCATCGTGGGGGGCGACGCGCCGGTCGTCGTCCAGTCGATGACCAATACCGATACGGCTGACGTCGACGCGACCGTTGCGCAGGTGGCTGCACTCCATAGAGCCGGCTCCGAGATCGTGCGGATCACGGTGGACCGCGACGAGGCTGCGGCCGCGGTGCCCCGCATACGAGACCGGCTGGCACGGCTCGGCTGCCACGTGCCGCTCGTCGGCGACTTCCACTATATCGGCCACAAGCTGCTGGCGGATCACCCCGATTGCGCCGAAGCGCTGGCCAAATACCGGATCAATCCGGGCAATGTCGGCTTCAAGGAGAAGAAGGACCGGCAGTTCGGCGCCATTGTCGAGACCGCCATCCGCTACGACAAGCCGGTGCGCATCGGGGTCAACTGGGGGTCATTGGACCAGGAATTGTTGACCCGTCTCATGGACCAGAACCAGGCGCAGGGTTCGCCCCTGACGGCGATCGAGGTGATGCGCGAGGCGATCGTGCAGTCGGCGCTGATTTCGGCGACGATGGCGGAGGAGATCGGCCTGCCGCGCGACAAGATCATCCTGTCGGCCAAGGTCAGCCAGGTTCAGGACCTGATCGCCGTCTATGTGGAACTTGCCAAGCGTTCCGATCATGCCCTGCATCTGGGGCTCACGGAAGCGGGCATGGGCACCAAGGGCGTGGTCGCCTCGTCGGCTGCGATGGGCATCCTGCTGCAGCAGGGGATCGGCGACACGATCCGCATTTCGCTGACGCCGGAACCCGGCGGCGACCGCACGCGCGAGGTTCAGGTTGCACAGGAACTTCTTCAGACGATGGGCTTCCGCCAGTTCGTGCCGATCGTGGCGGCATGCCCCGGTTGCGGACGCACGACGTCGACGGTGTTCCAGGAGCTTGCCGCTACCATTCAGGACGACCTCAGGCGCAACATGCCCGTCTGGCGCGAGAAATATCCGGGCGTCGAGGAACTCAAGGTCGCCGTGATGGGATGCATCGTCAACGGCCCGGGCGAGTCCAAGCATGCCGACATCGGCATATCCCTGCCGGGCACGGGCGAGACGCCTTCGGCCCCCGTCTTCATCGACGGCCAGAAGGCCGCAACACTGCGCGGCCCTCAGATCGCCGACGACTTCCAGAAGATGGTCGCGGAATACATCGAGCAGCGCTTCGGCGCCGGCGGAAGGCAGGCGGCGGAGTAGACAAACCGTGCGTCCTTCGAGGCTCGCTGCGCTCGCACCTCAGGATGAGGGAGGTGGGTTGATCAGGCCCACACTGTCGCGGCTCGATTCGCGACAACAGAACGACCCCTCGGGCCCACAAGATTGCCGGAGCGATGCACAACCCTCCCTCATCCTGAGGTGCGAGCGCAGCGAGCCTCGAAGGACGCACTACAGTTCCGGGCTGCGAATTGTCACGCGCTTAGCGCCACCGCGTCGCTGCCGATCCATGCGTTGATCTTGGCGGCGAGCTTGTTGGGCGACACCGGCTTGGAGAGGTAATCGTCCATGCCCGCTTCGATGCACATCTCGCGGTCGTCCTTCAGCGCATGAGCGGTCACGCCGATGATCGGCGTACGTGTGCCCATGCCGACTTCCGCGCGGCGTATCGCGGCTGCCGCTTCCAGCCCGTTCATTTCCGGCATCGACACGTCCATCAGGATGAGGCGCGGCTTCAGCGTGCGGTGCATCTCGACTGCGGTACGACCGTTGGACGCGATCCTGTAGGCAAAGCCGAGGCCGTCGAGAATCTGGCTGAAGACGAGCTGGTTCACCTCGTTGTCTTCGGCGACGAGGATGTCGAGCGGCCGGCCGCCACCGGCACGGAGCGAGGCGATCGGCCGGTCGGGGTTCTGCACGACCGGCTTGGGTGCGAAATTGTGGACGGGCTGCAAACCGCCGGGTTGGCGGCTTCGTTTCGGAGCAGCCTTCGCCTTCTGCATGATCGTTACAAGCGTCTCGAGAAGCGCCGAGGCACGCGCGGGCTTGTTCAGGTGTGCGGAAATGCCCGACTCGATCGTCAGGTGCCCGGTGATCGCCTGATCGACGGACGTCAGGAGGAGGACTGGGATGTCCCATGTCGCAGGATTGGCGGCGATCCTGCGGGCCACCTCCAGTCCGTTGATGCCGGGCATCTGGTAGTCGAGGATGATGCAGTCGACGCGAGCGCCGAGCTGTGTGGCGCGCTCCAGGAATGCCAGGCCGACCTCGCCGTTTTCGGCGGCCGCGCAGTCGAAATGCCAGCTCCTGAGCTGTTCCAGCAGAATCTCGCGGTTGACCCGGTTGTCGTCGATGACCAGCACACGCGCACCGGACACGTCGACCGGAACGGGCTGCACGGGTTCCAGGTCCTCGTGGACCGGCAACGGCACGGTGAACCAGAAGGTCGAACCCTTTCCGAAATCGCTGGAAACGCCCATCTCGCCGCCCATCAGGTCGACGAGGCGCGATGCGATGGCAAGCCCGAGGCCGGTACCTTCATGCCTGCGGGTCGAGGAAGCGTCGACCTGACTGAATTTCTCGAACACCTTGGCCAGCATGTCTTCAGGAATGCCGATGCCGGTATCCTCGACACGAATGGTTATGTGAGCGGTGTCGCCGTCGACGTGGCCGCTGACATCGACAAGAACGTGACCCTTTTCGGTGAACTTGACGCCGTTGCCGACGAGGTTGGTGACGATCTGGCGGATGCGTCCAACGTCGCCGACGACGCAACCCGGCAATTCGGGGTCGACGCGAACGATGAGTTCGAGGTCCTTTTCGGCGACCCGTGTCGAAACAAGCGTGGCCACGTCCTCGATGGCTTCGCCGATACGGAACGGCGCGGGGTCGAGGTTGAGTTGCCCGGCGTCGATCTTCGAGAAGTCGAGAATGTCGTTGATGATCGTCAGCAGCGCATTGCCGGATTTGAGGATGACGTCGGAAAACGTTCGCTGGCGGCTGTCGAGATTCGTCCGTACCAGCAGTTCCGCCATGCCCAGCACACCGTTCATCGGTGTCCGGATCTCGTGGCTCATATTGGCCAGGAACTCGGACTTGGCGCGGTCGGCCGATTCCGCCTTGATGCGGGCGGCTTCGATCGAGGCGTTTGCTTCGTGCAGATCGTCATGCGCCTTGGCGATATTCCGCATCATCGGCACGAAGACCCAGAGCGTTGTCATCACGCTGACGAGAAAGATCACACCGGCCACGGCATAGAGGATCTTTTCCAGCCAGCCGTAGCCTTCGATGGTGTCGGCGCGCAACTCCGCCATGATGGTATCGAGGTTGGGCCGCACGCGCTCGCTGGCGATCGTCTGCATGCGGGTGAATACCCGTTGCGCGACAGGCAGCGAGAAATCGGTGAAGAGGTCGAGGCGGTTCGCCAGGCTGATGATCTCCGGAACATCCTCTCTCAGCGAACCGGTCTGGTTTGCGCCATTCCACAGCCTGGTCAGCGCCGCCGGTGCCGCAAGCCCCTTTATGTCATCGAGGACACGGGCGAGGTCGGCGGGAGGCTCCATTGTCGTGCCGGACTGCGCCTCGCCGACGGCGATTTCCGTTCCTGCCGCGTTACCGAATGCGCGGTAGGTAAGGTCGAGCCGATCGATGGCGCCGTGAAGCTTTTCCTGGACGCTTTCCATCGTGACGCTGCCCGCGAGGGCAGGGCGGGCAGTTTCAACCGGTGGTACGGCAACGCCATCATTGCCGATGTCGGCGATAACGGCGCGTTCGGCTTTTTGCGATGCGAGTTCGGCCTTCAGACGGGTCTGATCGAGCATCAGCGCATAATAGATAACCTCATCCGTGGCCTCGCTCATCGCGCCGAGAGCCGCGCCGAATTTGGCGCTGATCTTTGCTTCGCCCGCCTGCCAGTTGATCAGGGCCGAGCCGATGCCGACAGCGAGCAGGAAGCCGGTCACGATGAAGATGAGACGGCCGCGCAGATAGGCGCGTGTTACAGCAAACGACATTGACCCCGAAGACCCGTTACCCGACACACATCGCTCAAAATCGAACAATCCGATTAAAGCGCTGTTAATCGAGAAAATTTGGGCTTCAGAACGAGCGCAGGGCGACGAACCGGGCAGCTTGACGCAGGATCGCAGCGCGGTCGCCGAACGGTTCGAGCAACTCGTTTGCCTGAGCCACCAACCCGGAAAGCTGTTGGCGTGTCCAGTCGATGCCATGCAAGGCGACGAGCGTTGCCTTGCCGGCCTCGGCATCCTTGCCGGCGGCCTTGCCAAGTGCGGTTGCATCCGACGTGGCATCCAGCAGGTCATCGGCAAGCTGGAAAGCGAGGCCGATGGCCTGACCGAATTCAGTTAACCGTTGACGCTCCTGCTCACCTGCCGCGCCGATGATAGCACCTGCCTCGCAGGCAAAGCGTATCAGCGCACCGGTCTTCATGGCTTGCAGCTTGATGATGCCTTGCTCGCCGGGCTTCTCGCGCTCCGCCTGCAGGTCGAGCGCCTGACCACCGGCCATTCCGCCCATGCCGGCCGCGCGCGCCAGCAGAAGCACGAGCCGCGCGCGCGTTTCGGCGGGCAGGTCGGTCTCCTCGTCGGCAACGATGTCGAAGGCGTAGGTGAGCAGGCTGTCGCCGGCAAGTATCGCCGTCGCTTCATCGAAGGCGCGATGGACGGTGGGGCGTCCGCGACGGAGATCGTCATCGTCCATCGCCGGCAGATCGTCGTGAATCAGCGAATAGCAGTGCACGCATTCCAGAGCCGCAGCCACGCGCAGGGCCGCAAGCCCGTCGGCATCGAACAAGGCAGCGCTCTCCAGCAGCAGAAACGGACGCAGGCGCTTTCCGCCGCCGAGAACCCCGTGCCTGATGGCCTGCATCAGTTCCTCAGGGCGTGCGATCTCGCCTTCGGTCGGCTTGGATGCCAGCAGCGCCTCCAGGCATTCCTCGACATTCCTGGCCCTGTCGGCCAGAGCCATCTCGAAATCAGCAGGGGGGGCGGTCATCTGTTCCATCGCGCGAGCCATGGGGGCAAATACGCGCCGCGTCAAGCGGTCCGCGGCGTTGCGCATTGCCCTTGGCGTCTGTATTCGAGAACGATGAAGTGCGAGGCGCAAGGGTGGACAAGCCGACCACAGAGCCAACCGGCGCGCCGGCTGTCCAGGTCGAGCCGGAGATGAGGCGGAAACGCTGGAAGGGCGGGCGACAGCGCAGCAGGCTGAGCGTCTGGCTGCGCCGCGTCTTGCTTTCCGTTGTGCTGCTGGGCTTGCTGCCGGCGCTGTTGACGTTGGCCTACCTGCCGCCGGCCGTGCATCCGCTTTCGACGCTGATGATGAAGGACATCGTCACGCTGAAAGGCTACGATCGGCGCTGGACGCCCATCGACGAAATCGGCGACAGGCTCATACACTCGGTCATGATGTCGGAAGACGGGCAGTTCTGCTCGCATGACGGTGTCGACCTGGCCGAATTCAAGGTCCTGCTCGAGGAGACCCTTGCCGGCGAGACGACGCGCGGCGGCTCCACCATCACGATGCAGACCGTGAAGAACCTCTATCTCTGGCATGGCCGATCCTACCTGCGCAAAGCGATCGAGCTGCCTTATTCGATCTATCTCGACATCGTGATGCCCAAGCGACGGATCATGGAAATCTACCTCAACATCGCCGAATGGGGCCCCGGCATCTACGGGGCCGAAGCCGCGGCGCAATACCATTTCGGCAAGTCGAGCCGCGAGCTGACGTCGCGCCAGGCCGCGCTGCTGGCGGTGACGCTTCCAAGCCCGCTGACGCGTACGCCGGGCAAGCCCGGTTCGGGCCTAGACCGGCTAGCGCGCACCATCGAACGCCGGGCCGGGCATGCGGGCGGCTACAATCAGTGCCTGCGGTAACGTGGCGCGCAAAAATTTGCGTGCCGGTGCTGGTCAAATCCGGCGGGTGAGTGTATAGGCACGCAACTTTCCTGGTTCTCGGCCGCGATGCGAGGCCCTTTTGTCGAGGGCGGCAGCGGCTGTTTGACCGAACACCGGAGCAGGACAATGGCTGTACCAAAAAGAAAGACCTCGCCGTCGAAGCGCGGCATGCGTCGCGCCGCCGACGCGCTCAAGGCCCCGACCTATGTCGAGGACAAGAATTCCGGCGAACTGCGCCGCCCGCACCA
>JAEWFU010000416.1 GCA_023388675.1 Pseudomonadota bacterium
CCCGGCCGCAGCGCGGCACTGGCGGCCCTGATCATCCCCTCACCCATCGACGGCTCCGCCGCACGTCCCTGATGAAAGGGCGGGTTCATCACGATCACGTCGTAGCGGCGCTCCAGCGGCTCGGCCAACAGGTCGTACCACAGCACCCGGCTTTCGACGCTGCGGACAAGATTGTTCATGTTGGCCTTGGCCGCGACACAGGCTGAAAAGCCTGCTTCGAACAGCTCGATCGTGCGGATGGCAGTCGCGCGCTCGGCCAACTGTACGGACAGGTAACCCCAGCCCGCGCCGAAGTCGGCAGCGTCGCCTTCCAGATCCGCCGGCAGGTTCTCGGCCAGCAATTTCGATGCGGGATCGATGTGCTCCTGCGAAAAGACGCCCGGCACGGTGAGAAACCCACCATCCAGCAGCAAGGGCGGGTTCGCGGCCTCCAGAGCCTCTATCGCGGCATCGGCCGAATCCGAGCGGGTCATCCAGAAAACCACGCCGTGGTTCTTCGAGGCGTGATCGTCGACCGGCATCAGATCGGCGAGACGCTTGCGCAAGCTCGCCACGCCGTCGGTCTTGCCGCCCGCAACGACGATACGCCCGCCTTCACGCGTGCGCTTGAGCGCCTCGGCGACCCATAGCTCGTTCTGACCGCGGTGGCGTCCCACCAGGACCAGCACCAGGTCATATCCCTCGCCTTCGGGTTGCGGAACCACGGCATGCGAACCACCCTCAAGGGCCCGGAACGCCGACCGGAAATCCTGCTGAAGCGTGAGCCTTTCGGGGAAACCTTCCGGCAGGGCGAAGCCGGGGGCGGCATTGAGGAAGAGAATTCTGGCTTCGCCGCCCGGCCCCTCCAGCAATCCCGTTTCGAAGGGGTGGAAAAGGGTTTTGAGCGTTCCGTCATTCATTGCTGGCAGTCCTTACATGAGAAACGGGCGCAAGCCTTTCGGCTGCGCCCGCCCCCCTAAAGCAGTCAGTCAGATATCAGGCGTCGGCCTCTTCGGCGTCTTCCTTCTTCTTGTCCTTGGCAAGTTCCTTGCCGGTCTCCTGGTCAACGACCTTCATGGAGAGCCGCACCTTGCCGCGCTCGTCGAAGCCCATCAGCTTGACCCACACCTTGTCGCCTTCCTTGACGACATCGGTGGTCTTCTGCACGCGCTCAGGCGCGAGCTGCGAGATGTGGACGAGGCCGTCCTTGGGGCCGAAGAAGTTGACGAAGGCGCCGAAGTCGGCGGTCTTGACGACCGTGCCTTCGTAGATTTCGCCGACTTCCGGCTCGGCGACGATGGTGTGGATCCACTTCTTCGCCGCCTCGATCTCCTTGGCGTTGGATGAAGCGATCTTGACCGTGCCGTCGTCCTCGATGTTGATCTTGGCACCGGTCTTTTCCACGATTTCGCGGATGACCTTGCCGCCGGAACCGATCACGTCGCGGATCTTGTCGGTCGGGATGTTCATCACCTCGATGCGCGGCGCGAACTCGCCGAGCTCCGAGCGGGCGCCGGACAGGGCCTTGCCCATCTCGCCGAGAATGTGCTCGCGGCCGCCCTTGGCCTGCTCGAGCGCGACCTTCATGATCTCCTCGGTGATACCGGCGATCTTGATGTCCATCTGCAGCGAGGTGATGCCGGCGCTGGTGCCAGCCACCTTGAAGTCCATGTCGCCGAGGTGATCCTCGTCACCGAGAATGTCGGAGAGAACGGCGAAGCGCTCGCCTTCCAGGATCAGGCCCATGGCGATACCGGCAACCGGCTTCTGGAGCGGCACGCCGGCATCCATCAGCGCAAGCGAGGTGCCGCACACGGTCGCCATCGACGACGAACCGTTGGACTCGGTGATCTCCGAGACGACACGCAGCGTGTAGGGGAACTGCTCGGCCGCCGGCAGCATCGGATGAATGGCGCGCCATGCAAGCTTGCCATGGCCGATCTCGCGGCGACCCGGCGAGCCGATACGGCCGGTTTCACCCACCGAATAGGGCGGGAAGTTGTAGTGCAGCAGGAACGCTTCCTTGCGCGTGCCGGTCAGTTCGTCGACGAACTGCTCGTCCTCGCCGGTGCCGAGCGTGGCAACGACAACCGCCTGCGTCTCGCCGCGGGTGAACACGGCGGAACCGTGCGTGCGCGGCAGAACGCCAACTTCCGAAACGATCGGACGGACCGTCTTGAGGTCGCGGCCGTCGATGCGCGAACCGGTGTCGAGGATGTTCCAGCGCACGATCTTGGCCTGGAGCTCCTTGAACACCGAACCGACCTGCTCGGCGGTCCATGCGGTGCTTTCCGCGCCTTCGGGCAGCAGTGCGGCCTTCACCTTCGCCTTGGCGGCGTCGACGGCGGCATAGCGGGCCTGCTTGTCGGTGTTCTTGTAGGCGGCACGCAGCTCGTCCTCGATCAGGCCGAGCATGGTCTGCTCGAGTTCCTTGAGGTCGGGGGCCACGTGGTCACGCGGGTCCTTGGCTGCCACTTCGGCCAGCTTGATGATCGCATCGATCACCGGCTGGAAGGCCTTGTGGCCGAACATGACCGCGCCGAGCATGATCTCTTCGGAGAGCTCATGGGCCTCGGACTCGACCATCATGACCGCGTCGGTCGTGCCGGCCACGACGAGATCGAGCTTCGATTCCGGCATTTCGTCGATGTGCGGGTTGAGCACATAGTCGCCGGCGATATAGCCGACGCGCGCAGCGGCGATCGGACCCATGAACGGCACGCCCGAGAGCGTCAGCGCGGCAGAGGTCGCCACCATGGCGAGGATATCCGGATCGTTCTCCAGATCGTGCTGGAGCACCGTGACGATGATCTGGGTGTCGTTCTTGTAGCCTTCGGCGAAGAGCGGACGGATCGGCCGGTCGATCAGGCGCGACGTCAGCGTCTCCTTCTCGCTCGGACGGCCTTCACGCTTGAAGAAGCCGCCAGGGATCTTGCCGGCTGCGAAGGTCTTTTCCTGGTAGTTGACGGTCAGCGGAAAGAAATCGAGACCGGGCTTCGGCTCCCTGGCGGAAACCACGGTGGCGAGCACGACCGTTTCGCCGTAGGTGGCGAGTACGGCGCCATCGGCCTGCCGCGCGATCTTGCCGGTCTCAAGGATGAGCGGGCGACCGCCCCACTCGATTTCCACTTTGTGATGATTGAACATGTCTTGTCCTTCAATGCGGGAACGGCACGCGCCTGCTCTTGCGGCACGAAAATAGGTTCCCTTGCTTCGTTGCAGGACGAGCCACGGGCAAGACAACGGGACGCTTCATGTCCTTGGAGCATCGCCTCGTCCGAAACCGGCTTCCACTTCTCGCAGGCGTGGACCTTCGGTTCGGTACGATGCTTCAGCGCGGCGAAAATCGCCAAAAGCGCCCTGCAATCCTGCCCCATGACCCTGTCCTGGGGCGGCTCCGCCATACTGCCTTGTCCGTTGCGGAGCCGGGCGGGCGGCACGTGGGCCACCCATGTGAAAGGCCGGCGGACCCTCGCGGAACCGCCGGCCAAACTGACTTATCGGCGCAGACCGAGCTTCTCGATCAGCGTCTGGTAGCGGGCTTCGTCCTTGCGCTTGAGATAATCAAGCAGGCTGCGCCGCTGCGAGACGAGGGCAAGCAGACCGCGACGGGAATGATTGTCCTTCTTGTGATCCTTGAAGTGTTCGGTCAGGTTCTTGATGCGCTCGGAAAGAACCGCCACCTGGACTTCCGGAGAACCGGTGTCGCCCTTCTTGGTCGCGAACTCGCTCATCAATTCCTGCTTACGCTCTGCGGTAATCGACATCGCGCTTTTCCTTTTATGTTTGAGGAAACGGGTCGCCCACAGCCAGGATGTCGTCCAGCAGGGGCCGGTGAACATGCGCTCAAATGCGGATGTTGCGCGGCATATAGTGTAAAAGCGGCCGGATTGCCAGCGAAATCGCAGAGCCGGCGCAACGCCCTTCAGAGATCGTCCTGGTCGCTCTCGTCATCCGCCCTCTCGGGCTCCAGCCGTGCTGTCGGTATCAAGAAACGGCATTCGAGCCCATTGGGGTGAAGGACGCGCTCGATCTGCGCGTCGAGCGTGCCGCCAAGCATCCGCTCGATAACCTCCGTGCCGAAACCGGGCGTAACCGTACGCCGACGCAAGCGTGGCACGAATTCGCGCCAGAGAAGCTCGAGTTGGTCTTCGCTGCGCTTCCACTGTATTGCCAGCCGGCCGGAGGTCGTTGCGAAAGCGCCGTATTTCGAGGCGTTGGTGGCAAGCTCATGCAGGGCAAGCCCCAGCGTCTGCGCTGCCTGGTTCGACAGGCGGAACGGAGCGCCCTTGATCTCCAGCCGCTCGCCGTCGCTGGGCCGGAAAGGCTCGAGCTGCGCTTCGATCAGCTCGCGCAGTTCGACACCGACCGCACCGCCGGCGATCAGCAGGTCGGTGGAGCGGGCAAGTCCATGCACACGCTTCTGGAAGGCGTCCTGGAATGCCGCGAAGGTACGCGCATGCCGGGCCGTCTGCTTTGCGATGGACGACACCACGGTAAGCTGGTTCTTGGACCTGTGGGCAACTTCCCGCATCAGGAAGCGGATCTCGTTTTCCGCCGCGTGCCGGTCCTCGGAGGCCTGCGCCAATGCCAGCGAAACCGTGGAGATTTCGGCGACGGGATAATCCACCGGCTCGACCTTCTCGCCCGCGCCCAGCCGACGCGCGTCGCGCGCAAGCCTGCGGATGGGCTTCGATATCTGACGCCCGAGGACCCAGGCGAGCAGCGCCCCGAGGGCGATGATCGTAAGGCCGCCAAGCGCCAACACCCGCAAGGTGCGCTCCAGCGGCGCCTGAACCACGGCGGTGGGCGCCCAGACGATGGTCTCCCAGTCGCTGCGCGACAACGACGACCGGATCGTCTCGTAAGTCTGCCCCTCCAGCTCGACGGAGTCACGCACCGTGGACCCCGCCTCGGACTTGCTGGTCGCTTCCGCGAGGAAGAACGGCTTGCCGATATCGGACGACATGAACGACGAGGTGAGCACCGTTCCCTTGCCATCCACGAGCACGGCGTTCCAGCCGCCGCGCAGGTTCCTGCTTGCGAGCGAATCCGAAAGGCGTTCCGCATCCTGCGTCAGCACGAGAAGACGCATCCGGCCACCATCATCCGGCAGGGGAAGGACGACGTTGAACACCCAGCGTTCCGCCGTCTCGCCGAAGGCGCCCGAGATCGCCGGTTCCCCGCTCGCCAGCGCGCGGCGCGCGGTCTCGGTGTCCGCGATCTCTCCGAGCGGCGATCCAAAAGGAGCACGGGTGTTCATCAGCTGGTTCAGATTCCCGTCGGTGACGGTGAGATAGGCATCCGACCCGTCCAGAGCCCTGTCGGCCCGGTAGTAGAAATCCGCCAGGTTCTCGCGCTCGACGGCGCTGGACGTCGCCAGAACGCGCAATGTCGTCAGCATGCCGGAAAGTTGCCGGTCGACCGTCTCGGAGATCGAGCCCGCCGTCGCTTCGGCGAGTGTCGAGACCATTTCCTGCTGGGCCTGGTTGTTGCGCTGGAGAAGCATCACCGCGAAAATCAGCGCTGGAATAATGATCGCCGCCATCAGCAGCGAGAGAAGCGCGCCGACTGAAATCTGGCCTACGCGGCTGCGCGCCTTGACGGCAACCTGCGGCTCCGCCGCAGCCCCGTCCGAATCGTGAGCAAGCCGCGGCTTCTGCGACATGTCATCGGTACTGGCGCTCATTTTCCAGGCTCTTCCGTGGAATGCATGGGACAGACAATGCCCGCTGACGCGACGTTTCGCCAGAGGAAATCAGAGGCTGAAGACCCGTTTCGGCTTGAACATGCCCGCCTCGATCGCACCGATCGCCACCAGCCGGCCGCGCGCGAAGGCACAGGCCTCTTCGGCCTCGACGGGCGCATCGCGCCCTCGAACGATGACGGGGTTTCCAAGCCTGAGGCGGGCAGCGGTATCGTCGTTGACCACCACCTGGGGCAGGCAGTCGAGAGCAGAACCGGTATCCATCAGAAGCGCGTCGAGCGCCTTCCACTGGTCGGGACCGGGGCGCGGCGCCCGGGTAGCCTCGCCCTCTTCGGTTGCTTCCGACGGAATCGATGCGATTGCCTCCTCGATCTCGGCCATGGTGACAAGATCGTCGGCGGTGAACGGGTCGACCTCCGTTCGGCGGAGTTCCGAGATATGACCGTAACAGCCGAGATCGCGCCCCATGTCGCGCGCCAGCGAACGCACGTAAGTGCCCTTGCCGCATTCGATCTCGAACACTGTCGCGTCGACGCCCCGCATCTCGACGAGGTCGAAGCGTCCGATTTCCACCTCGCGTGCCGGAATGTCGACGGCCTCGCCTTCGCGCGCCAGATCGTAAGCTCGTTCGCCGGCTATCTTTATCGCTGAAAACTGCGGTGGGGTCTGCATGATCACCCCGGTATATTTCGGGAGCAGCGCCCGGATCACCTGTTCGTCGGGGCGCGCCGGGGACGACTTTGTGACTTCGCCCTCGAGATCGTCGGTCGAACGCTCCTCGCCCCAGCTCACGGTGAAGCGGTAAACCTTGGCGCCGTCCTGCACGTAGGGAACAGTCTTAGTGGCTTCGCCAAGGGCGATCGGCAGCATGCCGGAAGCAAGCGGGTCGAGCGTGCCGGCGTGACCGGCCTTCTCGGCGCCGTAGAGCCACTTGATCTTCGACACGGCCTCGGTCGATCCCATGCCGAGCGGCTTGTCCAGCACCATCCAGCCGGAAACCGGCCGGCCCTTCTTCTTACGGGCGCGCGCCATTGCTATTCCTTGTCGTCGCCGTCGTGATCGAGATCGCGCGCGACTTCGGGAGATCGCAGCAATTCGTCTATGCGGGCCATGTTGTCGTAGCTGGTGTCGAGCCGGAAGCGGAATTCCGGCATGTATTTCATCTGCTTGAGGGCGCCGGACACGCGGCCGCGGATGAACTTGGCGTTGCGGGCCAGCGCCTTGATGATCGCCTGGTCGTCGGCCGCGCCGAGCGGCGTGACGAAGGCGGTCGCGATCTTGAGATCCGGCGACATGCTCACCTCCGAGATCGAGATTACGGTGGATTCGAGGACATCGTCGCGGATCTCGCCGCGCTGGATCACGTCCGAGAGAGCATGACGCACCTGTTCGCCCACGCGAAGCTGGCGCTGGGACGGGCCGGAACTGGAAAAGCGGGACATGATGGCTGTTTCCTGTGTCGCGGCGGCCGGGATGGAACCGGACGCCCGTTGCACGTATGCGGGCGGCGGGACACCCCGCCGCCGCAGCAGTGAACTTTCAAGCGCCTGCCGGACGCTAGAGCGTCCGCGTCACCATCTCGACGCGATAGGCCTCGATGACATCGCCCTGGCGGATGTCCTCGTAGTTGGCGAACGCCATGCCGCATTCCTGGCCGACGGGCACTTCCGAGACCTCGTCCTTGAAGCGCTTCAGCGTCTTCAGCGTGCCCTCGTGGATAACGACGTTGTCGCGGATCAGGCGCACGCCGGCACCGCGTTCCATCTTCCCTTCGGTCACGCGGCAGCCCGCCACCTTGCCGACCTTGGTGATGTTGAACACCTCGAGGATCTCGGCGTTGCCGAGGAAGGTCTCGCGGCGCTCCGGCGACAGCAGGCCAGACATGGCCGCTTTGATGTCGTCCACCAGATCGTAGATGATGTTGTAGTAGCGAATCTCGATGCCGGCCTGCTCGGCCGCGTCGCGCGCCTGCTTGTTGGCACGGACGTTGAAGCCGATGATGGCGGCGCCCGACGTCTCGGCCAGCGACACGTCGCTTTCCGTGATCGCACCGGCGCCCGAATGGACGATGCGGGCCCGCACCTCGTCGGTGCCGAGCTTGTCCAGCGCGGCGACGATCGCCTCGATCGAGCCCTGCACGTCGCCCTTGATGAGCAGCGTGAACTCCTTGAGGCCGGTCGTTTGAAGCTGCGACATCATCTGCTCGAGCGAGCCGCGCTGGCCGGCCTGACGGGCGACTGCCTTCTCACGGGCAAGCCGCTGGCGATACTCGGAAATCTCGCGCGCCCGCGCCTCGTTCTCGACGACGGCGAAACGGTCGCCGGCCTGCGGCGGCCCCTGGAGGCCGAGAACCTCGACGGGCATCGAAGGGCCGGCGTCCTTGATCTGGTCGCCGTGGTCGTTGACGAGCGCACGCACGCGGCCCCACTCGTTGCCGGCGACGAGGATGTCGCCCGGCTTGAGCGTGCCGGCCTGAACGAGGACGGTCGCAACCGAGCCACGCCCCTTGTCCAGCTTCGCCTCGATGACGACACCCTCGGCCGTCCGGTCGGGATTGGCCTTGAGGTCGAGAATCTCGGCCTGAAGCAGGATCGCGTCGAGCAGCTTGTCGAGATTGGTGCCCTTGGTGGCCGACACCTCGACGTCGAGCACTTCACCGCCCATCGATTCGACGAACACCTCGTGCTGGAGAAGTTCGGTGCGAACCTTCTGCGGGTTGGCTTCCGGCTTGTCGATCTTGTTGATGGCAACGATGATCGGCACGCCCGCAGCCTTGGCGTGATTGATGGACTCAATCGTCTGCGGCATCACGCTGTCGTCGGCGGCAACCACCAGCACCGCAATGTCGGTGGCCTGGGCGCCGCGCGCGCGCATCGCGGTGAACGCGGCGTGACCCGGCGTGTCGATGAAGGTGATCTTCTGCCCGCCCTGCTCGACCTGATAGGCGCCGATATGCTGGGTGATGCCGCCCGCCTCGCCCGCCACCACATTTGCATGGCGGATAGCGTCGAGCAGCGACGTCTTGCCGTGATCGACGTGGCCCATGATGGTGACGACCGGCGAGCGCGACTTCAGGTCCTCGGCCTTGTCCTCGATGTTGAACAGGCCTTCCTCGACGTCGGATTCCGCAACACGGCGCACCGTGTGGCCGAATTCCGACGCGACCAGCTCGGCGGTATCCGCGTCAAGCACGTCGCCGGGCTTCATCATCTGGCCCTGCTTCATGAAATACTTGACGATGTCCACCGCGCGCTCGGCCATGCGGTTGGCGAGTTCCTGGATGGTGATCGTCTCGGGCAGCACCACTTCGCGCATGATCTTCTCGCGCGTCTCGCCGTGCATGGCGCGCTTGAACTTCTCCTGGCGGCGACGCATCGACGACAGCGAACGGCCGCGCGCCTCGTCACCGGCGAGCGCGGCATTCAGGGTCAGCTTGCCACGGCGGCGATCTTCCTCGCCCTTGGCCTTGACGGGCTTCGGGGTGGCAACCTCCGGCTTGACCGGGCCGCGCTTGACGGCAGCGACACCACGCGGCTTTGCCTCTTCCTCTTCCTCGGCAGCACGCGTTTCAGCGGCCGGGGCGCGACGGCGGGCCTCTTCCTCGGAGCGGCGGCGCGCCTCTGCCTCGGCCTGAAGGCGAGCCTCCTCGTCCGCCTGGCGGCGGGCGGATTCCTCGCGCTCGCGGCGGCGGCGCTCGTCTTCCTCGGCACGACGCGCGGCATCCTCGGCTGCGCGCTTGCGCTCCTCGACCTCGCGCACCTTGGAATCCTGAAGCGCGCGACGGCGCGCATCCATCTCCTCGGTGGAGAGCTCGTTCAGCACCATGCCCGAGCGCGACGAAGGGGCGGCCGGCGCGACCGGACGGGGCGCCGGCGGCTGCGGCTGCGGCGCCTCCGGCTGGGGCGCGCGCGGCTTCAGCGTCACCGCGGGCTGCGGCGCTTCCTGCTTCTCGCCCGGCAAGGAGAACTTGCGCTTCTTGGTCTCGACGACGACAGCCTTCGTCCGCCCGTGCGAGAAGTTCTGACGCACCGTGCCCTGCTCCATGCCGGGGCGCTTCAGCGTCAGCGTCTTCTTCGGGGTCACGCTCAGCGTCTTGTCGTCTTTGGTATCACTCATTCCATATCCTCTGCGGCGTCATCATGATCGCCGGTTGCCGCAACCATCATCCGGTCTTCGGGGGAACCGCCCCTGTATCGGTCAAGCGCCACCATGCGCTTGAGCACCGCCTTGCCCGTATCACCGGCGAGCACGGCTGCATGTATCACATTTGTACCCCCCAATGCCAAACCCAATTCGGCCTCCGAAAAGAGTTTGTAGGCGGGGATGGACGGGCCCTCCTGCCATATGACAGCCCGCCGGGCCTGGTCGAGCTTGCGCACCCCGTCTGGAGAGGCCTCCAAAGCATGCAGAACCAGCGCGGCCTTGCCGGAACGGACCGCGCTGTCGACCTTGGCCGCGCCCAAAACCAACTGCCCCGCCTTGCGGGCAAGCCCGAGCGAGCCAAGCGCGGCGCGGGTCATCAGCATATCGACCATGCCGCCCAAATCCTCGGGCGGCGTCACCTTGGCCTTGAACGCTCGGGAGAAGAGGTTCTTGCGGGCCGCTTCCTCGACGTGGACGCGCTCCGCGCTAACCCAGCATCCGCGACCGGGAAGCTGCCTCTTGAGATCGGGAACGACGGACATGTCCGGACCCACGACGAAGCGCAGCAAGCCATCCGGCTCGCCCGCCCGGCGCGTCACTATACATGTGCGTTCGTTCATCTCGTTCAAGGGCTCTCCCGACCGGACGCATCATCATGCTCCGGCCGCTTCTTCCTCTTCGGCGGCCTCTTCAGCCTCTTCAACCAGGTCTTCTTCGCTGATCCAGCCCATCTTCAGACGGGCTGCGACGACCATCTGCTCCGCATCGGCGCGGCTGACGCCGAAGTCGGCAAGAACGCCCGGATAGAACTTCGTCTCGCCATCCTTGCGCTCTTTCCAGCCGACCAGATCGTCGATTGCGTAGCCGGCGAAATCCTCGATCGTCTTCACGCCGTCTTCGCCCAGAACCACCATCATCGCGGTGGTAACGCCCGGAATCTCGCGCAGTTCGTCCTCGACGCCGAGTTCGCGCCGCTTTGCGTCGTGCTCGGCTTCAATCTTCTCCAGATACTCGCGAGCGCGCATCTGGATTTCTTCGGCCGTACCCTCATCGAAACCGTCGATCGAGGAAATCTCGTCGGCATCGACATAGGCGACCTCCTCGACGGAGGTGAAACCCTCGGACGCCAGCACCTGGCCGACCATTTCGTCGACGTTGAGCGCATCCATGAACAGCGAGGAGCGTTCGACGAATTCCTTCTGGCGGCGCTCGCTTTCCTCCTGCTCGGTCAGGATGTCGATATCCCAGCCGGTGAGCTGCGAGGCGAGGCGCACGTTCTGGCCGCGACGGCCGATCGCCAGCGAGAGCTGATCGTCCGGCACCACAACCTCGATGCGCTCCGCATCCTCGTCGAGCACGACCTTGGCCACCTCGGCCGGCTGCAGCGCGTTGACGATGAAGGCGGCCGCATCCTGCGACCACGGAATGATGTCGATCTTCTCGCCACCGAGCTCGCCGACAACCGCCTGCACGCGCGAGCCGCGCATACCGACGCAGGCGCCGACGGGATCGATGGAGGAGTCGCGCGAGATGACGGCGATCTTGGCGCGCGAGCCCGGATCGCGGGCTACCGACTTGATCTCGATGATGCCGTCGTAAATCTCCGGCACTTCCATCGTGAACAGCTTCGCCATGAACTGCGGGTGCGTGCGCGACAGGAAAATCTGCGGCCCGCGCTGCTCGCGGCGCACGTCGTAGACATAGGCGCGGACGCGGTCGCCATACTTGAAGTTTTCGCGCGGGATCAACTCGTCACGACGGATGATCGCCTCGCCGCGGCCAAGATCGACCACCACGTTGCCGTATTCGACGCGCTTGACGGAACCGTTGACGATCTCGCCGATACGATCCTTGTATTCGTCGTACTGCCGGTCGCGCTCGGCCTCACGCACCTTCTGAACGATCACCTGCTTGGCCGACTGCGCGGCGATGCGGCCGAAATCCATCGGGGGGAGTTGCTCGGCGATGAAGTCGCCGACCTGGGCATCGGGGTTGCGCGTGCGCGCGTCGGCCAGCGAAAGCTCGCGCGCCGATTCCTCGACTTCCTCAACCACCTCGAGAAGCCTCTGGAGCTTCATCTCGCCGGTGTTGGGATTGATATCGGCGCGGATATTGGTTTCCTGACCGTAGCGCGAGCGCGCCGCCTTCTGAATCGCATCGGCCATCGCCGCGATCACGATCTGCTTGTCGATCGACTTTTCGCGCGCGACCGCATCGGCGATCTGCAGAAGTTCCAGCCTGTTTGCACTGACTGCCATCTTGGTCTCCTCGGGCATTTCCACCGGCACCTGCCGGATGCTCGTCTCAGTTGTCGTTATCGGGCTCGTGTTCGGCAGCGTCGTCTTCGTCCGCGCCGCTTATCTTCCTGGCCTGCTGACGGGCCTGCTT
>JAEWFU010000308.1 GCA_023388675.1 Pseudomonadota bacterium
GCGACCTCGCCCAGACGACGACGGGCCTGCCAAGCGCGGCAAGCGGCATCTTCCAGGCGATGCTGCTGTTCTTCCTGCTGGCGGGTGACATTCTCGTGCGATACCGGGTCCGGCGCGTTTCCAGCCAGCCGGTCGCCGAGATACGCGCAGCACCGGAGGCCCAGCCATGACCGTCGGCCTGCTGATAGCCGTCACGATGACACTGATCGTCGCCTCGACGCCGATCCTGATAGCGGCGTTGGGAGAACTGGTGGTGGAACGCTCCGGCGTGCTCAATCTCGGCGTCGAAGGCATGATGCTGATCGGCGCAGTGATGGGCTTCATCACCATGTTCACCACCGGTAATCCGTGGCTTGCGGTGCTGGTCGCTGCCATTGCCGGCCTGCTGTCGTCGCTCATCTTCGGCTTCCTGACGCTCAGCCTGTCCGCGAACCAGACCGCGACCGGCCTGGCGCTGACCATCTTCGGCACCGGCTTTTCCGCACTCGCCGGCCAGAGCTATTCGGCAATGCCCGTCAGCCTGTTCCGCTCGGTCTTCCCGACGGAACTGACGACGCACCCTTATCTGCGCATCCTGTTCGGCTATTCGCCGCTGGTCTATTTCTCGCTCATCATGGTCTTCGTGGTGTGGTGGTTCCTGAAACGGACGCGCGGCGGCCTGATCCTGCGCGCGGTTGGCGAGAACGATCTGTCGGCGCATTCGATCGGCTATCCGGTGCGCGCGATCCGCTACGGCGCGGTGGCGTTCGGCGGCGCGATGGCCGGCATCGCTGGCGCATGCTTTCCGCTGCTGCTGACGCCCCAGTGGGCCGAAGGCATGACCGCCGGGCGCGGCTGGATCGCGGTTGCGCTCGTCGTGTTCGCCTCGTGGCGCCCGTTCCGCCTGCTGGCCGGCGCCTACCTCTTCGGCCTCGTGATGACGATGGAACTCTATGCCAAGGCGGGCGGTGGCCCGTTGACTGCGATCCCGTCGGAACTGTGGGCAGCCATGCCCTACCTGGCGACGATCGCCGTGCTGGTGCTGATCTCGATCCGCCGCGATGCCTCGACCAATGCGCCGGCCTGCCTCGGCAAGCCGTTCCTGCCAAGCAATTGAAGTGGGCGAGGAGCTCCTTCGATCGACCGAACCACAAGCTCAGGAGAAACCAACATGACCCTATCGCGTCGTAACGTCCTCAAGATCGGAGGCGCGGCCGCCGCGCTGCCGCTGCTCGGCCACAAGGCATTCTCGCAGACCGAGCCGCTCAAGGTCGGCTTCATCTACATCGGCACCATCAACGACAATGGCTGGAACTACGCTCACAACCAGGCCCGTCTCTACATGGAGGAGGAACTGGGCGACGCAGTCGAGAGCGTCTTCGTGGAGAATGTCGCCGAGGGGCCCGACTGCGAACGCGTCATGCGCGAACTCGTGCAGGCCGGCTGCAAGCTCATCTTCGCCACCAGCTTCGGCTACGGCGACTACGTCATCAAGATCGCGCAGCAGTTCCCCGACGTGAAGTTCGAGCATGCGACCGGCTACCAGCGCTCCGAGAACGTGGCGACCTACAATGCGCGTTTCTACGAGGGCCGCGCAGTTTGCGGCACGCTCGCCGGCCACCTGTCGAAGACCGGCAAGGCTGGCTATATCGGCTCGTTCCCGATTCCTGAAGTCGTGATGGGCGTCAACGCGTTCGTGCTGGCGGCGCGCAAGGTGAACCCGGACTTCACGATCACGCCCGTCTACATCTCGACCTGGAACGACCCGGCACGCGAGGCCGACGCGGCCCGCGCCATGATCGACCAGGGTATCGACGTGATCGCCCAGCACACCGACGGCCCTGCCGCCCTGCAGGTGGCCGAGGAACGCGGCATCGTCGGCGGGTTCGGCCAGGGTGCCGACATGAGCGCCTTCGCACCGAAGGCCCAGCTCACCTCGATCATCGACAACTGGGGTCCGCACTACGCCGCAACCGCCAAGGCTGTTATCGACGGCACGTGGGAGAGCAAGGATAGCTGGCCGGGCCTCAAGGAAGGCGAAGTGCTTATCGGCGACTACAACGAGTCGATCCCCGACGATGTCGTCGCTGCGGCCGAGGCGATGAAGAACGGCCAGATCGACGGCTCGATGCATATCTTCACCGGCCCGATCAACGACCATACCGGCGCCGAGAAAGTCGCCGCCGGCGTGACGCTGACCGATGCGGAGCTGCTGTCGATGGACTGGTATGTCGAGGGTGTCATCCCGCCTGCGTAAGGCGGCATTGCAACGACGGATATGGAGACGCCGCCCATCGGGCGGCGTTTCTACTTGCGGAGCCGCGTCGCCTCAGTAGGTGGTGCGCCGTTCCTCGCTCGGCGGGCGGCCGAACAACAGCCGGTAGCTCTGCGCGAAATAGGAATGCGAGGTGAAGCCGGTGGCGATCGCCACATCGAGGATCGGCATGTTGGTCTGGCGCAGCAGTTCGCGCGCGCGCTCCAGCCGCAGCCGCATGTAGTAGCGCCCCGGCGTCATGTTGAGGTGACGCAGAAACAGTCGTTCCACCTGACGCACCGAGAGCCCGGCGGACTTGGCTAGCTGAACCGCCGAATAGGGCTCGTCGAGGTTGTCCGCCATCAGCTCGACGATCCGCCGCAGCTTCTCGGATTTGCCGGTCAGGTCGCGTTCCGGTCCGACGCGCTGGCGATCGCCAGCCGAGCGGATGCGTTCGTGCTGGAACTGGTTGGCGACCTCATTGGCCAGATTCTGGCCGAAGTCGGTACGAATGATCTCCAGCATAAGGTCTATGGAGGTCGTGCCGCCCGCGCAGGTATAGCGTTTGCGATCGATCTCGAAGACATTCCCGGTACAGTCGATCTCCGGAAACCGCTCCTTGAAGCCCGCCTTGTTTTCCCAGTGGATCGTACAGCGGTGACCTTCGAGCTGTCCGGCTTCGGCTAGCAGATAAGAGCCTACGGAGAGCCCGCCGAGTGCTGCGCCGCGACGCCCCAGCGAGCGCAGTGCGCCGAGTACCTTGGACTTGCCGGGAAATTCGTAGGAGAGCCCGGCGCAGACGAAGAGGATGTCCACGACCGGCAGATCGGTAATCGCGTAGTCGATCTTGATCGGCAGCCCGTTAGACGCGATGACGGAATCGCCATCGGCGGAGACCGTCGTCCAGCCATAGAAGTCGCGGCCGAGGAGCCGGTTGGCCGAGCGCACGGTATCGATCGCAGCCGCGAGCGAGAACATCGAGAACTTGTCGACGAGCAGGAAGGCGAATTGGCGGCCGGGCGAAGGCGTATCGGTCATAACCGCGTTCTACTCGCTGGTTTGAATGTCGAAAAGCGGCCTCAGAATTTCGGCGGCTCGATGCCCGCGGCCCGACTGGCGGAAACGAGCGTGTTCGCCATAAGCATCGCGATGGTCATCGGGCCGACACCGCCCGGCACCGGCGTGATCGCGCCGGCACGCTCGGATGCCTCGGCAAAGGCAACGTCTCCGACGAGCCGCGTCTTGCCCTCGCCCTTCTCCGGCGCGGGAATCCGATTGATGCCGACATCGATGACGGTCGCGCCTTCTTTCACCCAGTCGCCCCGCACCATTTCCGGCCGGCCGACCGCGGCGACAAGAATATCGGCGGTGCGGCACAGCGCTGGCAGGTCTTTGGTGCGCGAATGCGCAACCGTGACGGTGCAATTGGCCGCCAGCAGCAGGTTCGCCATCGGCTTGCCGACGATGTTGGAGCGGCCGACGACGACGGCGCTCAGGCCGGAAAGGTCACGCCCGCGCTCCCGTTCGATGAGCAGCATAGACCCCGCAGGCGTACAGGGCACGAAGGCGCTTGCTACCTCGCCAGTGCCCAGTCGACCGACATTGACGAAGGTGAAGCCATCTACGTCCTTGTCGGGCGCGATCGCCTGAATGACGGCGCCGGCATCGATATGTGCCGGCAACGGAAGCTGCACCAGAATGCCGTGGATTGCGGGATCGGCGTTGAGGTCGCCGATCAACGCCAGAAGATCGGCCTGCGGCGTATCGGCTGCCAGCGTGTGCTGCACCGAGTGGAAGCCGCACGCCTTCGCCTTCTTCGACTTGGAGGCGACGTAGACCTGGCTGGCCGGGTCCTCACCGACGATGACGACGGCGAGCCCGGGGGTGACGCCTTTTTCGGCGAGCGTTGAGGTCGCTTTCGTCACCGTCGCGATCACGTCTTCGGCAACCTGTTTTCCGTCGATGATGTTCGCCATGATTCTCCCCGCGTCGTCCGGTTTCGGCATCGCATTCTGGCGATTTCGACGCAAGGCGATCCCGTCATTGCGCCGTCCGATGCCGTAAACCCGAAAACGCGCGGCGGAATCGCCGCTGCCATCAGGTGCCGTAGCGCTTTCGGGGCGCCCGGCTGTGGGCGAAATCCTCGATTGCATCCCGGAATTCGCGCAGGCTCTGGCGGATTTCCTCGATCGCCGCGTCGGTGCTCTCGTCGATATAGGCGTTCTGGTCGAAGGTCTGCTCGGGCGCCGCCTGCCGTGGTTGCTCGAATGAGCGCGGCGCTTCCTGGTTTGGCGGATAGACATGCTGCTGAGGCGGCGCATAGGCAGGTGCACCGAAATATTGCTGCGGAGCCGGATAGGCCCCCGCCTGAGGGTAATAATGCTGCGGCGGCGCCGGATAGTGCGCGGCGGGCCAGCCGGGCATCGGCATCAGCGGCGGCTGGGGCTGATGGCCGGCGTGCATCGGCATCTGCGGCCATCCGGGCGGTGCCGGCGGAACAGGCTGCGCGTAAACCGTACCCGGATGATGAGGCTGCTGGGGCGCCGGATGGCCATGCCCAACAGTCGGCTGGTATTGCCGGGCCTCGGTTGAAGCCGGCTGTCCCGCGGACTGGGCATCGGCATGCGGATAGGCGTTATAGGGATTGTAGGAATGCATCTCGTCGGTCTCCTCGACGTTTCCGCGTTCTGCGGAATGAATGTCACTATCCAGTTCAATTTCCGATGAGTCGGCGAATTGATCGTCTGCCCGAAACGATGCATAGGCATCGTCCCTGAGCCGCGCGTCGTCGTCCCTGCGCCTGCGCAGCCCGGCGAAACCGAGGCCTGCGAGCAGTCCGGTCAGGGCACCTGCCAGCGAAAAAGCCGGCATCGAGGGTCCATTCGAATAAAGCGGGGGCACAGCCCTGGAAATCAGGCTTGCACCACCGGGCGCCGAAGTGCCCGGACCAGCCTGCGCCGCCTGCAGAGACTGTTCGTAGACCGAGCGCTT
>JAEWFU010000429.1 GCA_023388675.1 Pseudomonadota bacterium
CGCGCTCGCGCACATCCGCGCCGTTGGCGCGCAACCATTCCCCGATTCCGGCGGCGATGCGCCGGCAGTGCAACGCACCGCCCTCGGGCGAATGGAACGCATAGCGGAAGCTGCCCGCATCGAGAAACGGCCAGCGGCGGGCCGCTTCGTCGGCGGAGAACAACTCGATCGGCCAGCCGCCCTTTTCCATGCCTTCGCGATAGAGGTCGGTGTCGTCACCCGCCACGCGCGATACGCAGAGGAAGCCCCGGGCGTCGTAGTGGCTCTGCCCGAGATCGCTCCAGAGTGCGTCCCACGCATCATAGGCCTCGCTGATCGCCGTGCCGTAGCCGCTGTCCGGCCCATAGGCACGGCGGATGATACGGTGGTGATCACCGGATGCCGCAAGCGGATTGGGGATCGGTCCCTGCTCCAGCAAAATCACGTCATGCCCGCGCCGTGTCAGTTCCCACGCCGTCGAAAGTCCGGCGATGCCTGCGCCGACCACGATCGTCTTCATTGTCGCATCCCTCTCATGGCGCCCCGACGGCAATTCCGCCGCAACCATAGGGACTGGCACATGCGAAGCAAGCCGCGCTAAGGAGGTGGCATGCAAAAGCCAGCCTATGTCGATTTCGATCCAGCCAACCTTCGCGTCCGGCTCGACCCGCACGAGCCGGAATTCGTGCAGGACCCCTACCCCGCCTACGCATTCTTCCACGCGGAATGCCCGGTCTTCTTCTGGGAGGATTTCGGCCTCTGGTGCCTGGCGACCTATGACGCAGTCAACCGCACCTTCCGCGACCGGCGTCTCGGCCGCGAACGGCCGGGCGGCTACATGGCGAGTGTCGCCGCAAAGGGCGAGCGCAGCCATCTCGCCGATTTCGACCGGGCCGAGGCCGGATCGATGCTGGAACTCGAGCCACCCGTCCACACGCGGCTGCGCACGCTGGTCAACCGCGCCTTCGTCTCACGACAGGTCGAGCGGCTGCGTCCGCGCGCAGAACGCCTCGCCCACGAGCTCATCGACGGTTTCGAGGCCAATGGCGAGGCCGATCTCATAGCCGCCTTCGCCACGCCGATACCCGCCACCATCATCGCCGAGATGATGGGCGTGCCGGCGGAGACGGAGCCGCAACTGGTCGCGTGGTCCAACGACATGGTGCGCATGTACATGCATGCGCCCACGCGCGCGACGGAGGAACAGGCCAACAAGTCGGCCGGAGACTTCGCCGCCTTCATCCGCCACCACGCCGAAGAACGGCGAAGCAATCCGGGCGACGATCTTCTGAGCGTGCTGACCGCGGCACACGAAAGCGGCGAGAAACTGTCGGAGGACGAGCTGGTTTCCTCTGCGATCCTGCTTCTGAATGCCGGCCACGAGGCGACCGTGCACCAGACCGGCAATGCGATACGCACGCTGCTTTCGCTCGGCAATCCGGCCGCATTGCTGGGCAGCAACGAAGCCGTTATCGCGACGGTCGAGGAATGCCTGCGCTACGACGCGCCGCTGCACATGTTCACACGCTATGCCTACGACGAGGTCGAGCTTGCGCCCGGCACCATGCTCCAACCCGGCGAGCAGGTCGGCCTGCTGCTGGGTGCGGCCAACAACGACCCAGCCGCCTTCGATGCGCCGCGCAGCTTCGATCCTTCACGCGAGAACCAGAAGAACGTCTCCTTCGGCGCGGGCATCCACTTCTGCATCGGCGCACCGCTGGCGCGACTGGAGATGCAGGCAGCGCTGAAAGTCCTGTTCGAGCGCCTGCCCAACTTGCGGCTCTCCGAACAGCCGCAGTATCGCGACATCTACCATTTTCACGGGTTGGAGCGGCTTGTCTGCCGCTGGTGACGGCCATTCCAGACGCCAAAAACAAGGAAAGCACTGAGATTGCTCCCAGTGCCTCCCTGTTCAGATCAGACTCTCGCTATGGTTACGCCTCGAAGAGACGAAGCCGTACCGAAACCTGTTTCTGACGGTGGTCGCGTGCTTGCGCATCCCCGAAGGAACTTGCCTGCCCGGACCGTTCTCTCACGCCCGAAAGGTCGTTCGAGACACCATCGAAGGACTTGCCCGGCCTTCATGGCAGCATCGGTCCGCCTCTAGCGTTCCAGACCGCCTTCAGCGGGTCCGCTGGACTTTCCGGTTTCGATCCGGCGACGGTTTTGACGCCGTTGCCGGTTCTTGCCGGAGCGGTCCCAGTTTGACCCTTCAGCTTGTTCCCGCTGTCCGGGCGGGGCCGTTGGGCTCTGAGATGTCCTTAGGGTATGCCGCTGCGGCATGCCAGGCAATGCGCGGGCGCCTGTGGAAAGCGTGGATATGGGGGATTACGTTGCGGAAAGGGCAATGCGCGCCGCTTACACGCGGATCACATACTCCTTGCGAGTCGTTTCAACGACTTCCCACGTTCCCTTGAAGCCGGGCTTCAGGATGAAGCTGTCCCCGGCCTTCAGCGTGTGGGCCTCGCCGCCGTCCTCGGTGACGATCGAGACGCCGGACAGGATATGGCAGAACTCCCACTCGTCATATTCGACGCGCCATTTGCCCGCAGTCGCTTCCCAGATGCCGGCATAGAGGCCGC
>JAEWFU010000378.1 GCA_023388675.1 Pseudomonadota bacterium
ATGGTACCGACGCGGGCGTGCGCGAACAGGCGGAGACGTTCGGCGAGATCGCGGCCGAGTTCGGAGGCGGTTCGTTCCAGTGGACCAATGTGGCGGAGGAGCGAACGAAGCTCTGGAAGGCGAGGCATGACGCTTATTGGGCCGGCCTTTCGTTGCAGCCCGGCGCGACCTCCTTGTCGACGGATGTCTGCGTGCCGATTTCGCGGCTCGCCGAATGCATCAATGAGACCGAGGAAGACATCGCCCGTTCCGGGCTGATCGCACCGATCGTTGGGCATGTCGGAGATGGCAATTTCCACGTTCTGGTGCTGATGGATCGCGACGACCCGAAGCAGATCGAGGCGACCGAGGACTTCGTCGCGCGCCTCAATATGCGCGCGATCGCCATGGACGGCACCTGCACCGGCGAGCATGGGGTGGGGCAGGGCAAGATCGCCTTCCTGCCGCACGAACTCGGGGCGGGCGTGGACTTCATGCGTTCGATCAAGCAGGCGCTCGATCCGCATAACATCATGAACCCCGGCAAGGTGCTGCCCTTGCGGGCCTAGCCTCGGCAATTGCCACTTTATCGACACCGTAGTGCAGCTAGACTGCGCCGCGGCTTAGGGAATCCGGCGGGAGAAAGAGACTGGCCCGTTTATTCGTCGCCATAGGAGGGTTGATCGTACTGGTGCTGACTGCGGCGCTGGTGTTGCCCTACTTCGTCGACTGGACCAGCTACCGCGCCGATTTCGAACGTGAAGCAAGTCGCATCCTCGGGCGGGAGGTGAAGGTGGAAGGCAGCGTCAGCGCCCGACTGCTGCCGTTCCCGTCGGTCACGTTCGCCGATGTCGTGGTCGCCGGCGTCGAACCGGGCGAAGAGGCCATGACGGTCGAGACCTTCTCCATGGATGCCGAACTGGCGCCGTTCATGCGAGGGGAGCTTCATATCTTCGACATGCGGCTCGTCAGGCCAAGCGCAACAATTGCCGTTGCCGAGGACGGAACCGTCGACTGGTCGGTGCGCCCGTCGTCGCCTGTCGATGCCAGCAACATCTCGCTTGAAAAGCTGACGATCACCGAGGGCAGGGTGGACGTGCGCCACGCTGCAAGCGGGCGAACGCACAGCCTGACCGAGATCAACGCGGACGTCTCGGCGCGCGCGCTGACCGGCCCCTGGCGCATGGACGGATCGTTACGGCTCGACGGCATGCGTACCGCGCTGTCGGCGTCGACAGGCTCGGCGGACGCGGATGGGCGGATGCGGCTTCGCATCGCTGCCGTTCCGGAGCGTTATCCCATATCGCTGGAGACTGACGGCAGCGTGCGCATCGCCGACAGCGGGTTGCACTACACCGGCGAGTTCAAACTCAACGCCGCGGCCCGGCAGGCTGCGGATCAGCGCGATACGGGCGAGGCGCCGCCGCCGGCCTATCGCGTGACCGGCGACTTCGACTTCGATCACGAAGCGCTCGACGTGGAGACGTTCCGGTTTGCGACCGGGTCGTTGGAGGACCCCTACACGGCGGAGGGTTCGGCTCGCTTTGCGCTCGGCGCGGAACCACGTTTCGACATAATCGCCGATGGCGCGCAGATCAGGTTCGAGGACGCAGCGGGCGCGGAAAGCGCGGCCGGCATCGACCTCGAGCACCGGCTGACAGCGCTGCACGAATTCCTGCTCGACATGCCACGCCCGCAGATCCCCGGCCGGATCGCCGTCAAGCTGCCGGCCATCGTCGCTGGCGACACGACGATCCGCGACGTGCATCTTTCGGCTGAACCCTCGGAGACCGGCTGGGCGGTCGGTTCGCTCGGTGCGACGCTGCCGGGGCGTGCGACGCTGGAGGCAGGCGGCGACCTCGTCGTCGGCGACGAGCTCGATTTCGAGGGATCGCTGTTGCTCGCGGTGGGGCAGCCGTCCGGTTTCGCGGCCTGGCTTGCAAAGGACGTCGACGAAGCCGTCCGCCGGCTGCCGGCTGCCGGCTTCAGCGCGGACGTAAAGCTCAACCGGGAACGCCAACTCTTTCGCGATCTCGAACTGGTGCTTGGCGATGCGAAGTTCCGCGGCGAGATCGATAGCCTCACGCCCGTCGGCCAGAAGCCGTCGATGACGCTGCGCCTCGACGGCGACAGGCTGGATGTGGAAGGCATGACGGCGTTTGCCTCACTCTTCGTCAGCGATGGCGGTCGCACACGTCTTGCCGACCGCGATCTCACCTTCGAAATCGAAGCGGGACCTGTGACGGCCGCCGGCATGACGGCAGAAACGCTCGATACCGCGCTGCGCCTCAGGGACGGTCGGCTGGAGATAGACCGGCTGTCGGTCGGCGGGCTCGCGGGCGCCAATATCAGTGCGACCGGCTCGATCAAGGATCTCGAAACGGATCCGGCCGGCAATCTCGATGCGACGGTGATCGCTGCGGACCTGGAGCCTCTGGCTGCGGCGCTGGCCGAGCGCTTCCCGGAAAGCCGGATCGCGTCGGAGGTCGCGCGGCGTGCTGCGTCGTTCCCCGGCCTGCTGGAGGATGCCTCGATCCGTGTCGTTGCAAGTTCGGCCGCAAGCGGCGACGGAACCAACGGTCTTGCGCTGAGCGCGACCGGGGAGGCGGGCGGCACGGATTTCTCGCTGACGGCATCGGCACGTGACCTGCGGCAAGCGCTGGAGCGCATGCCGATGGCGCTCGAACTGACGGCGCGCAACGACGACGCGCAGGCGCTCTACGCTCATGTCGGGCTGCCGGTGCTGCCGTTGGGGATGGTGGGCGCGGGTGAGGCCTCGTTGCGCTTCAACGGCGTGCCAGAAGAGGGCGGTCCCACGCGCATCGCCTTTACCGGCGACGGGCTGGAGCTGGTCTTCGAGGGGCAGGCAGGCACGGGCGAAAAAGGGCTCTCCGCGTCAGGCGACCTGACGGTGAAAGCGCAGGATCTGGAGCCCTGGCTGGTTACCGGCGGCATCGTTCTGCCAGGCGGCGCGTTGGGCCTGCCGGTGAACGCATCGGCCAAGCTGGACGTGGATGGCGGGGTCTTCGTCCTGTCGGGGATCGGCGGCGATTTTGCCGGGTCCAGGGTCAGCGGCGACGTCAACGCGCAGATGCGTGACGGGCTGCCCCATCTGACCGGTTCGTTGGGGCTGCAGTCGTTCGATCTCGCGTCAGTCGCGGAGCTTGCAACGGGGGCGGCAGCGCTCGAAGGCGATGGCGAGAACTGGCCGTCCGCGCCGTTTGCGCAGCGTGTGGCGACGCCGTTCACCGCTGAACTCGAACTCGCGGTCGAGCGCCTGCATGCCGGCTGGCTCGCCCAGGCAGACGATGCGCGAATGACGCTGCGGGTCGGCACGGACGGCGTTGCGCTCTCCGATGCGCGGGCGCGTGTTTACGGCGGCACGATCTCGGGGCTTCTGGATTTCAAGAATGATGGCGGGACAGGTCTTCTTTCCGGTCAGTTGAAGCTCGGCGGCGCCAGGATCGCCAGCATTCTCGGCGAGACCGGGCTGGACGGCGCGGCGGACCTGACGGCGACGCTGACGGCAAGCGGCAAGTCGGTAGATGCCGTCATTTCCGCGTTGGCCGGCTCCGGGACGGTGACAGTGAGTGACCTCGCCGTCGACGGGATCGCGCCGCAGGTGTTCGATGCGTTGCTGGCGCAGGCCGACCGGATCGGTCCGGAGATAGATGCGGCCGCCGTTGCCGATTTCGCGACCGAGATGGTGCGGCAGGGCACGTTCCGCGCGGATCGTGCCGAGCTCGCCTTCACGGTGGCCAACGGTGCGGTGCGCGCGCCACCGCTGCGACTCGAGACGGATGAAGCCATGCTTGCCGGAGAGGTCCGCGCCGACATCGGTGCGCAAACCGTTGGGGCCGAGGCGACGCTCACCTTCAATCCCGGTGTGGAGGCGCTGGTGGGGTCGGACCCGGCCGTGCGTTTCGTCGCTGCCGGTCCGCTCGATGATATCGGTGTGCTGGTCGATACCGAGCCGCTGGCGCAATTCCTGACGCAGCGCGCGCTGGAGCTGGGACAGCAAAGGGTTGAAGCGATGCAGGCGGCCCTGCTCGAGAAGCAGCGGCACCGCCGCGAGGTGCGCTACTACGCCGCCCTGTCTGACGAGCGCAACCGCGCCGCCGAAGAAGAGCGGCGCGAGGCTGAGGAAGCCGGGCGGCGCGCGCGGGAACTGCGGCTGCTCGACGAGGAAGCGGACAGGCGCGCGGCGGAAGAAGAAGCGCGGCGGACAGAAGAGCAACGCCGCGCCGCAGAGGAGGCCGAGACACAGCGCCGCGCTGCCGAGGAAGCAAGGCAGCAGGAACAGGAAGCCGAACGTCGGCGGCTGGAAGAGCAAAAGCGAAGCGAGGCCGAAGAACGCCGGCGCGCGGAAGACGAGCGGCTGCGCGGCGAGGTCGAGGCTTTGCTGGGCGCGCGCGAAACTGCGGCCGAGCCTGCCGATCCCGATAGAGTTGAGCGCCAGCCGCTCGAGCCGCCGCCGGTTGTCGATGTCACGCCCCGACCGGCGCCGCGCGTACAGGCCGAGCAACCGAGCGCCACGCCCGGGGTGTTTTCTGAAGGAAATCTCTCGATCGACGGGTTGATGCGGCTGTTTGACAACGAGCGATGACGAGCGGATTCGATCCCCGTTTCAGGCTCGTGCCCTGACCGCTTCAAGCACGAACAGCCGCAAGGCGGAGGAGAGGTTGGTGCTGCGCGGTCGCGCTTCGTCTATTTCGCCGACCAGGCGTGCGAGCGGCAAACCACGCTTGTCGGCAATGTTGTGCAGCTCGTCGTAAAAGGGCTGCTCGATCGAGAAGCTGGTGCGATGCCCCCTGATCGAGATCGACCGTTTGACGACCGAAGTCACCGCCCGCCGTCCGGCTTGGGCCGTTCGCGACGATGTGCCTCGTGTGCGGCTTCTTCGCGCCGGCTGACTGCCTCGCTCGCCTGACGCTCGGCCTTCGTTCTGCCGTGACGGATGCGGTTTTCCTCGGCGGCCCGTTCCTTCTCGCTGCGCGCCTTTTGCTTGCGGGCCATGCGGAGGCTGACGATCTCGGCCATCGGGCTTTATTTCTTGCGGAAAGCGTCCAGAGAAACGACATCGGCCGATTTCGCCGGTTCCTTGCTTTCCTCCGCGCCTTCCTCGCCCGCTACAGGCTCGGGCTCCTTGCGCTTCTTCTCAGTCTTCTTGCCGGCGATCACCGCCACAGGCGGCTCGGCGGCCTCTGAAGCCGGCGCTTCGTCCAGATCGACTTCTTCTTCGGAAGGTTGCTCGACATAGAATTCGAGCTCGAAGTTGACCGAGGGATCGTAGAAGCCGCGCACGGCGGAGTACGGGATCTCGAGCTTTTCGGGTACGTCGGAGAAAGACAGACCGACCTCGAAGCCGGAATCGGTGACTTTCAGGTCCCAGTACTGGAACTGAAGCACGATTGTCATCTGTTCGGGGTATCGTTCGCGCAACCTGCTCGAGACCCGAACACCCGGCGCTCCGGTCAGGAAGGTGATGAAGAAATGATGGTTGCCCGGAAGGCCGGTCCGCGCGACCTCGCCCAGCACCTTGCGCATAACGCCGCGCAGCGCCTCCTGGGTGAGGATATCATAGCGGATGTGGTCGTCAGCCATGGGGCCGGGTTTCCCTGAATCGAACGGCAAAGGTGTAATCAAGCTTGGGGCGCGCGTAAACCGCATATAGCGTAACGCAGCGTCCGGGCGAGTGGGAAACAGGGAAAGCGTTCGGTTTCTGCGGGCGTAAGCCTTGAGGAACATGCGCACCGCGTCATTGGGGCGTCGGTTCGGTAGTCTGCTGAGCTCAGGCCACGCGCGACGTGGCGCCGCCATTGGCGAGCAGTCTTGCCGCCCACATGCCGATGAGCATTGCCGGCACGAAGGCCAGGGTTCCGGTCGCGCCGAGGCCCAGTGCCGTCAGCGCCGGTCCGGGGCAGAAGCCGCCGAGGCCCCAGCCAAGCCCGAAGATCGCGGGACCGGCGGTAACGCGCAGGTCTATGTCGTTGCGCGTCGGCAGGTGGAAGCTTTCTGCGTTGAGCGGCCGCCCGCGCGACAGGACAAGCCGATAGCCGACGAAGGCGACCAGCACGGCACCGGCCATGACGAAGGCAAGGGAGGGGTCCCAGGTGCCGGCAAGATCGAGGAAATTCAGAACCTTTGCCGGATCGGACATGCCGGAGACGACGAGACCCGCGCCGAACAGCAGGCCGAGGGCCAGATTGACTAGAAAGGACATGTCAGCCTCCGATCGCGTGGCGAACGACAAAGACGGTGATGAAGGCGACGGTCATGAACACGGTGGTGGCGACCATCGAGCGGGTGGAGAGCCGGGCAAGTCCGCAGACGCCGTGTCCCGAGGTGCAGCCATTGCCCCAGACGGAGCCGAAGCCAACGAGCAGGCCGGCGGCAACCATCAGGGGAATGTTCGACGAAACGGTCTGCGAGACCGGTTCGCCGGTGATGGCCATCATCGCCAGAGGCGCCGCAACGAGGCCTATGGCGAACGCCAACCGAGACGGAAAGGCCTTGTCGAGGTAGGGGGGGAGCAGCCGGCCGGCGATACCGGAAATGCCAGCGATGCGTCCTTCCCAGAGCATCAGCAGAACCGCCGACAGGCCGATCATCATGCCACCTGCGGTGGAGGCGAGGGGAGTGAATTCAGTCATTTCCGTTTTCCGGATCAGTGATTGGTTTGCGGGACTTCGCAGAACATGCGGTGCATCATGGCGATGAACTCGCTGACACGGCCATCGGCCAGCCGGTAGAACATGCTCTTCGATTCCTTGCGGCCGACGATGAAACCGGCATCCCGCAATTCGGCGATCTGCTGTGAGAGACCCGGCTGGCGGATGCCGAGCGTATCTTCGAGGTCACGCACGGAACGCTCTCCGTCGACCAGCGCGCAGACGATCATCAGGCGCGACGGGTGGGCGAATTTCTTGAGAAAATCCGCCGCTTCACCCGCGTTCTCGATCATTTCCGCGGTTTCGGCCGTCAGCTGATGTTTCATGGCCCTTAGCCCCAGTTGGCGCTTTCGAGGACATCGAGCGGGAATTTCAGGTAGCGTTTCCCGTTTGCTTCCGGCTCGGGGAGGCGGCCGCCGTTCATGTTGACCTGCAAGGCGTGCAGGATCAGCTTCGGCATGGGCAGCGTGCGGTCGCGAGCTTCCCGCACGTCGACATACTCGGCTTCGGTCGTGCACTTGGACATGTGGGTATTCGCCGTCCGCTGCTCGGCGACGGTGGACTCCCAGCGCGGTTCGCGGCCGCCCGGCTGATAGTCGTGGCCTGTGAAGATGCGGGTCTCGTCCGGAAGCGCCAGAATTTCCTGGATAGACTGCCAGAGCCGCTTGGCGCTGCCGCCCGGAAAGTCTGCGCGTGCGGTGCCAGAGTCGGGCATGAAAAGCGTATCGTGAACGAAGGCCGCGTCGCCGATGACATAGGTGATCGAGGCGAGCGTGTGGCCCGGCGAAAACAGCACACGGGCGGGAATGGTCCCGACAGTGAAGGTCTCTCCCTCCGCAAAAAGCTTGTCCCACTGCGACCCGTCGGCCGGAAAGTCAGGCCAATTGTAAAACTCCTTCCAGAGTTTCTGCACCTCGATGACCTTCTCTCCGATCGCCATCGGTGCACCGGTCTTCTCCTTCAGGTAGCGGGCTGCGGAAAAATGGTCGGCATGGGGATGCGTGTCGAGAATCCACTCTATCTCGAACCCCTGCTCCTTGACGTAGTCGACGATGGCATCAGCGTTGTGCGTTGCCGTAGAGCCCGACTTCTCGTCGAAATCGAGCACAGGATCGATGATCGCGCATTTACGGCTTTCGGGGTCAGCGACGACATACTGGATGGAAAAGGTGCGCTTGTCGAAAAAGCCCTTCACAAGCGGGGTGGCGTTGCTCATCGGATCCCTCCACATTCAAATGTCGTGAAACTCGTTTGCCATCGTCGAATCGGGGCTAGAGTGCCATGGGGGCATCTGCCGCAGCGCCTCATCTCGATCACAACGAATTAATAAAATCGATTGCAAAATAATGCAATAGATATTCCGCATGCGTTTGAGGCCCGATTGTCACGGTGCTGTCATGCAGGAGGCGTATCCATTTATCGATAAGGGCAGATATATGGATAAAAAACTCTCTCTCGCTGCGTTGGCTGCTCTCGGCCAGGAAACGCGTCTCGATATTTTCCGGCTGCTCGTGAAGGCTGGGGCCGAGGGCGTGCCGGCCGGGGAAATCGCCGAGCGGCTGGGCGCGGTTCAGAACACGGTATCGACGCATCTCAAGGTGCTGACGCAGGCCGGCTTGATCCGGCCGGACCGGCGCGGCCGGATCGTCCGCTATGTGGCGGACATGACCGGCTTCCGCGACCTGCTTGCCTATCTGATGGAGGACTGTTGCGACGGTGCCCCGGAACTATGCCGGCCGGTGATCGAAGCGGTGACGTGCAGGTGCTGAAGATTTTCTACTCAATGGAAAATGGGTCTTGGAGGGTCATCCCATGAGCGACCAGATATTCAACGTGCTGTTCCTATGCACGGGCAATTCCGCCCGCTCGATTATCGCCGAGGCAATCCTCAACCGGGTCGGACAGGGGCGGTTCCGGGCCTATTCGGCGGGCTCGCAGCCGAAGGGCGAGGTGCACCCTTTCGCCATCGAGCTTCTCAAGGGCGTCAATCACGACACAAGCTTTGCCCGCTCGAAGAGCTGGGAGGAATTCGCCGCGGATGACGCGCCCGTCATGGATTTCGTCTTCACGGTATGCGACAACGCTGCAAACGAAGCCTGCCCGGTCTGGCCGGGGCAACCGATGACGGCCCATTGGGGCGTGCCCGATCCGGCGCATGTCGAGGGCACCGATGCGGAAAAGCACCTCGCCTTCGCCGAGACCTACCGAATGCTGAACAACCGCATCTCGGTCTTCACCAGCCTGCCACTTGCCTCGCTGGATCGGCTGACGTTGCAGGGGCGGCTGCGCGACATAGGCCGCGACATGCCGGAGGCGGGATGAGCGCGGCATTCGATCTGCCACGACGGCTGGTCGCGGAAGCGCTCGGCACTGGAATACTGGTGGCGACCGTTGTCGGTTCCGGCATCATGGCCGACACGCTCACCGACGACATCGCCCTGGCCCTCCTAGGCAACACCTTGCCGACCGGCGCTATCCTCGTTGTGCTGATCACCCTGTTGGGTCCGCTGTCGGGTGCACATTTCAACCCTGCCGTGACGCTGGTGTTCGCGCTGCGGCGCGAGATCGGCGCGGGCGCCTCGGCGGCCTACGTGTTCGCCCAGATCGGCGGCGGCATTGCGGGTGCACTTCTTGCACATGCGATGTTCGAGCTGCCTATCTGGCAGGCCTCCACCACCGTCAGAAGCGGCGCGGCGCAATGGCTGGCTGAAGTCGTGGCAGCGTTCGGGCTTGTCTTTGCGATCCTCGCAGGCCTGCGCTTCCGCGCCGACGCGGTGCCGTGGCTGGTCGGGCTTTACATCACCGCAGCATACTGGTTCACCGCCTCGACCTCCTTCGCCAACCCGGCGGTGGCGATCGCGCGCGCCTTTACCGACACGTTCGCGGGCATCCGGCCCGCCGACCTGCCGGGTTTCATCGCCGCGGAACTCGCGGGGGCCGTGCTTGCGGCTGCCTTGGCGGGCTGGCTGCTCGCCGCACCGAAAACCATCATGCAAACGAAAGCTGCCGAATGACGATCACGATCTACCATAACCCAGCCTGCGGCACCTCCCGCAACACGCTTGCCATGATCCGCCAGTCGGGCGAGGAGCCGGAGGTGATCGAATATCTCAAGACGCCACCGTCCCGCGAAAAACTTGTCGAGCTGATCGCGGCCATGGGCATCTCGCCGCGCGAGCTGCTGCGGCAGAAGGGAACGCCCTATGCCGAGCTCGAACTCGACGCCCCGCGCTGGAGCGACGGCGAACTTATCGATTTCATGATTGCGCTACCGATCCTCATCAACCGGCCGATCGTCGAGACACCGCTGGGCACGAAGCTCTGCCGGCCTTCCGAAGCGGTGCTCGACATCCTGCCCAATTCCGACATCGGCCCGTTCACCAAGGAAGACGGCGAGGTCCTGATCGACAGTGACGGACGGGGGGTGCGCTGATCTGTTTCTATTTTTCTCGGAACACGGTTGACGCACATTGCGAGATCTAATATCCATAATTCTAGTTTTATCGAATTAAATGCTGGTGTAGGCGACACACAGGGGAGGCATGACCGAGGAAACCACCAAGATCGATACGCTTCCCAATATCGAAGATGAGCAGTTTCCGCCGATCAGTGCGGACGCACTTTTCGACGCTCCGCGCGCAACGCATCCGCCGCGTATCCTCATGCTCTACGGTTCATTGCGTGAAAGGTCCTATTCCAGACTGGCGACGGAAGAGGCAGCGCGCATCCTGCGCAGGCTCGGCGCCGAGGTGCGTATCTTCAACCCTTCCGGGCTGCCGCTGCCGGATTCGACATCGGCCGATCACCCCAAGGTCCAGGAGTTGCGCGAACTTTCGCTCTGGTCGGAAGGGCAGGTCTGGTGTTCTCCGGAGCGTCATGGCTCGATGACGGGCATCATGAAGGCGCAGATCGACTGGCTGCCGCTGTCGCTGGGTGGTGTCAGGCCGACGCAGGGCAGGACGCTCGCGGTCATGCAGGTCTGTGGCGGCTCGCAGAGCTTCAATGCGGTCAACCAGCTACGCATACTCGGCCGCTGGATGCGCATGTTCACAATTCCCAACCAATCGTCGGTCGCGAAGGCCTTCAACGAATTCGATGCGGAAGGGCGCATGAGACCGTCGTCTTATTACAACCGCATCGTCGACGTGATGGAGGAGCTGATGAAGTTCACGCTGCTCCTGCGCGACCGGGCCGACTATCTGACCGATCGATATTCCGAGCGGGTCGAGAGTGCGGAGGCGGTGTCCCGGCGTGTGAACCAGGGCGCGCAATAATACGAATCTTTTATTTCGACGATTATCGAATTTAATTTGACGCTTGTCACCGGCCAGGCCTAGGGTCGCGCCATGAAACTCGAACAGGCAGCATTGCAACTCGAGGCGCTCGGCAACCCGACGCGGCTCAACATCTACCGCATCTTGGTGCGCGCTGGCGCGGAGGGGCTGCCGGTCGGCAGTGTACAGGAAAAGCTGGGCATTCCCGCATCGACGCTGTCGCACCACTGCAAGCGGCTGGTGGAAACCGGACTGGTGAGCCAGGAACGACAGGCAACGACGCTGATATGCCGGGCGGAATACCCGGCGATGCAAGCGCTGCTTGGCTATCTTGCCGACGAGTGCTGCGTCGATGGGACCTGTCCGCCCGGCGTGGCGAAGATGCTCGTCCGGGGCGAGGCATGACACGGCAGCCAACGGCCGGCGCCGTCGTGGAAGCACCGATTGGCAAGCATGTCTGAAAATGCCGGAACAGGCTGGTTCATCAGCGCGCTCGGTGCAGCGCAGATTTGCTCGTGGGGCACGCTTTTCTATGGATTTCCGCTGATCGCGGAAGCGATGCGCGCCGATCTCGGCTGGTCGAAGACCGAGCTCTATGGTGCGGCCACGCTCGGAATGGTGCTGGCGGGACTGGCCGCCTATCCGGTGGGGGCGGCGATCGACAGGGGGCACGGGCGGTTTCTGATGAGCGGCGCCTCGGTTGTTGCGGGGCTGTTTCTGGCAGC
>JAEWFU010000436.1 GCA_023388675.1 Pseudomonadota bacterium
GTCCAGACGCTGCGCATGGTGCCGGAAACGGCGAGCGACTATGCAGGCATGGACCCGACGCCGGGCATGCGCGAGGCAGTCGACTGCCTCGTCGGCTTCGGGCATCGCCGCATCGGCTATGTCGCGACCGACACCCACCACTCCGCCCGCACGGAACGCCTCGACAGCTTTCACACGGCGATGAAAGCTGCGAATCTCGCGCCGCTTTTCGTGCGCCCGCTTGAATCCACCCACATGAGCGCTCGAATGGCCGCGCCCGAGCTCATGAGCCGGCCCGCGCGCCCAACGGCGATCATCTGCCACAACGACGTTCTCGGACTGGGGCTTCATCGCGGCCTGTGCGATCTCGGGGTCATGCCAGGCCGTGACGTTTCCCTTGTCGGTTTCGACAATGTGGCCGAGGCGGACCTCGTAATGCCGGGTCTCGCATCGGTCGCGACCGAACCTTTCGTGGTCGGCGAAAATGCGGCGCGGCTGCTTCTGAGGCGGATGGATGCGCCCGACGGCCCGATCGCCAGCAGCATCGAGGAAACCTACTTCGTGCAGCGCGGCTCCTGCGGGCCGGTGCGCATGGTAGCGGGAACCGTTCCTGCTTGACCCCGCCGGCATTATGATTTAGATCGATCTAAACGCACGGAGGAGTGAAGTGCGCTGCCGCGCATGCCTTGGCGACGCGGCCGGGAGGTCAGTTTTGGATTATCAATTCAACTTCGCGCCGGTCTTCCGGAACTTCGACCAGTTGCTGGCCGGCGCGCTGGTGACGATCGAGCTCTCCTTCGGCGCGATGATCCTCGGCACGATCGTCGCCATTGCCTGCGCGATCGGCAAGACTGCGGGACCGAAGCCGGTGCGCTGGTTGATCGACGCCTATATCGAATTGATCCGCAACACGCCGTTCCTCGTCCAGATCTTCTTCATCTTCTTCGCACTGCCAGCGCTCGGCATCAGGCTTTCGCCCAACGTCGCGGCCCTCACCGCGCTGACCGTCAATGTCGGGGCCTACGCCACGGAGATCATCCGGGCCGGTATCGAGTCGATCAATCGCGGGCAGGTGGAGGCCGGCATCGCGCTCGGCCTAAAGCGCTGGCAGATCTTCCGCTACATCATCATCAAGCCTGCGCTGCGCACCATCTACCCGGCGCTGACCAGCCAGTTCATCTACCTGATGCTCACGTCGAGCGTCGTCTCTGTCATCTCGGCCACCGACCTTGCGGCCGCCGGCAACAACATCCAGTCGCAGACCTTCGCGGCGTTTGAGGTCTATCTGGTGATCACCGCCATGTATCTGGTGCTGGCGCTCGGCTTCTCCGCGCTTTTCTCGGCGGTCCAGCGCTACGCCTTCAACTACCCGCTGGCGCGATAGGAAGGGGACGAACCATGATCCGCCCCTTCGGCATCAACGAATTCTGGTTCATCGTCATGGCCGTGCAGTGGACGCTGGCGCTTTCGGCCGTCGCCTTCGCAGGCGGCGCCGTCGGCGGGCTTGCGGTCGCGCTGGCGCGGGTCTCCTCGGTCGCGCCAATGCGCTACGCAGCGCTGGGGTTCATCCGTCTGTTCCAGGGCACACCGCTGCTGATGCAGCTTTTCCTGGTCTTCTTCGGCCTCAACATCTTCGGTTCAGGCGTCAATCCGTGGGTCGCCGCCGCCATTGCGCTGACACTGCACGCCAGCGCATTTCTGGGGGAGATCTGGCGGGGCTGCATCGAAGCCGTGCCCAAAGGCCAGTCCGAGGCAGCCTGGGCGCTTGGGCTGCGCTATTACGACCGCATGAAATCCATCGTCCTGCCGCAGGCCGCCAAGATCGCGGTGGCGCCGACCGTCGGCTTTCTCGTGCAGCTCATCAAAGGCACATCGCTGGCCTCGATCATCGGCTTCGTCGAGCTGACGCGCGCCGGACAGATCATCAACAACGCCACCTTCGACCCTTTCACCGTATTCGGTCTGGTGGCCGCTCTCTACTTCATCCTCTGCTGGCCGCTGTCGATCCTCGCGCGCCGCATGGAGGCCCGCTTCGCCGTGGCGACACGGCGCTGAGAAGAAACCGGAAGGTCAAACAGGGAAGGAAACGACGATGAACATCCTGAAGAAACTGGCGGGCCTCGCGCTCGGCGCAGCACTAGCAACCGGCGCAGCGGCTACCGCGGCTTCCGCGCAGACGGTCGACGAGATCAAGGCGCGCGGCAGCGTGAACATCGGCATGCTGGTGGACTTCGCGCCATTCGGCATCATCAACGAGCAGGGCCAGCCCGACGGCTACGACGCCGATGTGGCGAAGCTGCTCGCCGAGGATCTTGGCGTCACGCTCAACCTCGTGCCGGTCACCGGACCCAACCGCATCCCCTACCTGCTGTCCAATCAGGTTGACATTCTCGTTGCTTCCCTCGGCATCACCCCCGAGCGCGCCGAGCAGGTCGACTTCTCGCAGGGCTATGCCGGCATCGAGATCTTCGTCTTCGGCGACGTCAACACCGAGGTGACGGAAGCAGCCGATCTCGCCGGAAAGAACGTTGCCGTCGCCCGCGCCTCGACGCAGGACACGTCGATCACCGAGATCGCACCCGAGGGCACCAACATCCAGCGCTTCGACGACGATGCATCGGCGGTGCAGGCACTGCTCTCCGGCCAGGTGCCTCTGATGGGCGCTTCCAACGTCGTCGTCTCGCAGGTCCAGTCCGTCGCGCCGGACCGCTTCGAGACCAAGTTCTCGCTGCGCCAGCAAAGCCAGGGCATTGCCACCCGCCCCGGTCAGGACAACCTGATGGAGCACATCAACGCGTTCCTGGCGAAGGTCAAGGAAAGCGGCAAGCTGAACGAACTGCACGAGAAGTGGGTCAGCGCACCGCTGCCCGAGTTCCTCGTGGAAGGCCAGTAAGACCAAAGGAGCGCGGGCATGTCCCAAACCAAGGCGACCGGAAACACGGCCAACGCCGGCATGCCCGCCGTGAAGATGGAGGGCGTGGACAAGTGGTACAATACGTTCCACGCCCTCAAGAACATCGATCTCCAGGTCGCGCGCGGCGAGAAGATCGTCGTGTGCGGCCCATCGGGATCCGGCAAGTCGACGCTGATCCGCTGCGTCAACCAGCTCGAGGACGTGCAGAAGGGCCGCATCTTCGTCGACGGCATCGAGCTGACCGCCGGGCCGAAGAACGTCGAGCAGATCCGTCGCGATGTCGGCATGGTCTTCCAGCAGTTCAACCTGTTTCCGCATATGACCGTGCTTGAGAACTGCACGCTGGCGCCGATGAAGGTGCGCGGCGTCTCGAAGGCCGAAGCGGAGGAAACCGCGCGGAAATATCTCGCCCGCGTGCGCATACCGGAACAGGCCGACAAGTACCCCGCCCAGCTTTCGGGCGGCCAGCAGCAGCGCGTCGCCATAGCCCGCGCGCTGTGCATGAATCCGAAGATCATGCTGTTCGACGAGCCGACCTCCGCGCTCGACCCGGAAATGGTCAAGGAAGTGCTCGACACGATGATCGATCTCGCCACCGAAGGCATGACGATGATGGTCGTGACCCACGAGATGGGTTTCGCGCGCAAGGTCGCCGACCGGGTCATCTTCATGGACCAGGGCGAGATCGTGGAGGTTGCGGAACCGGAAGAGTTCTTCTCGAACCCGAAGCAGGAGCGCACACGCACCTTCCTCGGGCAGATCGCTCACGGCTGAAGGCCACAGTTCATGATTGTTCGCCAGGCCTTCTTCGAGGGAACGATCCATGCCGGCCGCGAGGCGGAGTTCCGCGCTTTCGTGGAAGAGCGGCTGATGCCGCTCTGGCGGCTCTTTCCCGGCGCGCTCGACGTGCGGGTACTCTTTGCGGAAACGCGTGACGAAGGCGCCCCGCCCTTCGCGCTATCGCTGGCGATGACCTTCGAAAGCGAAGAGGCGCTTGGCGCAGCACTTCAGGCGCCGGTGCGATTCGAAAGCAGAGCCTTGACCGGCGAGCTGATGCAGATGTTCGACGGCCGCATTCATCACCACGTCTTCGAGCTTCATTCCGCATTGTGACGGTTCGTCCGGCAGATCGCCGGAAACAGGCTCGCCAACCGACATTCCTGCGCTTTGTCCCGGCGGTCCCCTCCGGCACCTTGGTGTCGAAGCAGAGGGAGTTTTCTTGATGAAGCAGATCGTCGTCATCGGAGCCGGCAAGGTCGGTTCCACCATCGCGGACATGCTGGCGCTGACCGGCGATTATGACGTTACCGTCGTCGACATGGGCAAGGCGCAGATCGCGGCGCTGCAGGTCTGTGCGCGGGTCAAGACGGCGGTCATCGACGTGCGCGACGAGAAGGCGCTCGCCGCCCTGCTCGACGGCAAATACGCGGTGCTGAGCGCTGCACCCTACCAGCTTACGGTTTCGATCGCGCAGGCCGCCGCCAGCGCAGGCGTCCACTATTTCGACCTGACCGAGGATGTAGCCAGCACGCGCGCCGTGAAGGCGCTTGCCGCCGGCTCGGCCAATGCGTTCATGCCGCAATGCGGCCTCGCGCCCGGTTTCATCTCCATCGTCGCCCACGACATGGCCAAGGGCTTCGACACGCTCGACGCGATCAACCTGCGGGTGGGCGCGCTGCCGCGCTATCCCAACAATGCTCTCGGCTACAACCTGACCTGGAGCACCGACGGCATGATCAATGAATGCTGCGAGCCCTGCGAAGCGATCGTCAACGGCAGCGCGGCCGAGGTGCCGCCGCTGCAGGAGATCGAGCAGATCATCGTCGACGGCGTCACCTACGAGGCGTTCAACACGTCAGGCGGGCTGGGCACTCTGTGCGAAACCTATGGCGGGCGCGTGCAGAACCTGAACTACCGCACCATCCGCTATCCCGGCCATGCGGCTGCGATGAAGCTGCTGCTGCAGGACCTGAAGCTGCGCGACCGCCGCGACCTGTTGAAGGAAATCCTCGAGACGGCCATTCCCGCCACGCTGCAGGACGTGATCGTGATCTACGTCACCGTCACCGGCCACAAGGCGGGACGCCTGATACAGGAAACCTACACAAGGCAAATCTTCGGCGGCAGGATCGGTACGCTGCACCGCAGTGCGATCCAGATCACGACCGCTGCCGGCATCTGTGCCGCACTCGATCTTCAGGCGCAGGGCGTGCTGCCGAAAAGCGGCTTCGTGCGTCAGGAGGATGTCGCCCTGTCGGCCTTCCTCGGCAATCGGTTCGGTCAGGTCTATGCGGACCTGCCGCCCGCACTCGGCC